>CAZPCO010000297.1:0-4783 GCA_964585025.1 uncultured bacterium
ATATACCAGAAGTATTATTGCCGACTGGGGCAGCGGTAAGACAATCTACATTTCGATTGCCACTAACGACAGCGATGATGGCATCGACAATGACCCCGCCACCGGCATAATCGCTACCGATCTGGCCGGCAACTGGCTGCAGCCGATTGCACGTCTCACCCTCACCACTGTCTTCGTGACCAACGACTACACCCGCCCGAACCTTGTCAGTGGCAGCTACAATGCCAATTCAACTCTTATCGAACAGCAGTATCTCTATCTGCAGTTTGACAAGACCATCGACCCAAGCACCCTGACCACCGACAAGACCCTCAAAAACCTGGCTATCTGGTATAACAAGAGCTCGAGCAATGAAACCTGGACCAACAGGTATCGCCTGGCAACACTTGCCAGTGACTCATTCACAATCAGCGATATCATCGGTGACCGCACCGTGCGCATCAAGCTCTCTCAGGAAGCTCAGGACTGGATCGCCCTGAAATATGGCCGACTGGCTGCTTTACTGCACTTCCAGATCAACGGCACTGAATTCGAACCACCTTCTGCTTATCCGGTCGGTGCCGATCTCCCATTGATCAGAGATCTCAACGGCAACGCCGTCAAACCGATTCTGCCGGCGAATGCGGTTTCAGGAACCCTTACGCCTCTGAACACATCGTTCCAGATCAGTGCCAACATCACCCTCGATCTTTCAGGCACCGATCCGATGCTGACGATCGTCATGCAGAACCGCAGAGCCAGACTGTTTGAAGACACATACAGCGAAAGCACTCTGGCACTTGCAAAGACCAAACCAGTCGACCTTTCACGCGTTTACATCTGTGAAAAGTCAGATACCAGCACCGGAAAATCTCTGTCGCTCGGCAGCGTCAGCAATGTCAATCCGATGGTTAAATGGACCGGAATCGGTAACTTTGCGGAAGTTAACGACTTTGCCTCGACAACCGTCCGGATTCCTCTGACCGCTGAAGCACTGAAGACACTTCTCAGCTGGGGCACCAGCGAATTCTATCTCGCCTGCTCTGCCAGTGCGTTCAAAGATCTCTGGGGCAACGGCAGCGAAATGTATCCCGGCACCAGTAATACAGGTGCTAAACTGAATACCATCAAACCTACCAGCTACACCCCGGCAATAATTCATACTCTTGCCATAACCCCGGTCAAGCCCGATTCTTCATTGTTCAAAGGACAGCCGGCCGATGGTTTCGTCTACGAAATCGCCTTTGAAACTGCCACTCTTTCAGCGGACGTGCACGTGCCGATTGCCCGTGACATTCAGCCAACTCTCGAACTTTTCAGACAGGATACCGGTGAAAGACTTGATACCGGCCGCTTTATCGGCTGGCTCGATCACAACCAGGGCGGCGTCACCAGAACTGCAATCCAGTTCACCAACACCGGCCTGGCAGAATCCGGCAGTCACCAGCGGGTTCCGGTATACGTAAGACTTACAGGCTTCACTGATATCTTCAATGTTACCAATCGCCAGAATGGTGAAGCTTCTGCCGCCTTCGACCTCAGCAAAAAGGTCACCACCAGCGATTATCCTTACGGTTTCAACCAGATCAGCAGTTATCCGATGGTATTCGACAATGCCGCACCATACGCATTATCGGCTTCTTCACCGACTACAATCGGAGTTACCAGCGCCGGCAATCTGAAGGTTACGGTAAAATTCAACGAAGCCATGGATCAGACCAACAGCAGTTCGTTCAGACCGACACTGCGCCTGCTGCAGGGCTCGAATACCGTAATGTCGTTCAACTGGAGCAGCTGGGTTGCTTCGAATACCGCTGAATTCGTTAACAGCGGCAACTTCGACGGCAGCACCACTCAGGGCGAATGCTTCTTTGCCGTCAGCGGCGGCTATGATGAAGCCGGCAACAAGGGCACAGACAAAACCCTCACTACTGCGATCAACATTCACTCGAAGGGTCCGGCAATCACTGCGTTCAAAGTTCAGACACTGCAGACCACCACGGCAAACTATGCCGACGACTATGTCTACAATGCTCCGTTCAGCCCCGATGTCAGCTCCGATTTCGCCAATCCGGCCACTTTGCCCGGTATCGCCACAATCAGCATCGAATTCACGACTTTTCCCGTCGATACAACCGGCTGGGTTCGTATCTATACCAGTGATGGCAGCCAGCTGGTCGCCAGCCTGAGCGCCAAACCATCTTCATCAGGCGGCACCTGGGAAACATCCTGGAATGGCACAAAATCTGACGGTCAGTTGATTGTCGGCGAACTGCCGATTACCTACGAGCTGCGCTTCTATGACCTTGCCGGTAACGAAGGCAGCCGCCGTGGCACGATTGTTTACGACCGCCGCGCTCCCAGAGTCGCTGAATGGCAGTTCTCGAATCTCAAAGTTCTCAACAACAAAGCCTATTACAGCCCGGCTGTCACCAGTATGGCCAAAATCATCGCCATCACCGGCGATATCGGCCAGGGCATGAAAATGCGGCTGACCAAAACCGGTGAACGTATCAATACCTACGTCATGAGCAGCTACTCGAGCTCCGGTTACACTCTCAACTTTGACGGAAAGAGTTCCGACAAAGTTCCTGCCAACCTCTCCGGCAATTATGAAGTCAGCCTCGTCGATCTGGCAGGCAACCTTGGTATGCCTCTGACCACTAACAGCAAAGCCACCGCTACCCTGGTCATCGACCGTGACGTGCCGGTCCTTGAAAGAATCAGCATGTTCAAGGTTCCAAAGGGACAGGACAGCGCACCCGGTGAGGAAGTCACCCGTTTCAATTCAAGAATCAATGATCTGCGCATCGAAATAGTAGAAGGTACTTACCTGACCGAACCCCTTGGCTCTGGTACTGCAGTCGTCAAAATCATGTCAGGTTCGACTCTGCTGCGCGAAATCACAGCCCGACAGGCTGATGTCCTCTCACCGCTGTTCGCAATCTGGGATGGCAACGACAGCAACGGCCAGCCGGTCAATGATGGAACCTACCGCGTCACAGTCAGCGACCTGGCAGGTAATACCGCTGCTCTAGGTAAGGACATCACCATTGTGAGATCGACTTTCAAACTTGAAAGTGTCACACAGGTTGGCCTGGACGGAATACGCATGACTTTCAGTCACGACGTTGACGTCGACGGCGCAGAAGGCCCGAACTATTCTATCAATCCTGTAACTCCCACAGGTCTGGCAATATCAGGCGCTAAAGTCAGCAGCACCAACCCGCGCGTGGTTACAGCTTCACTGACGCCAGCTCTGGGCCAGGACCAGAATGGCAAGCTCTATACGGTTACTGTGACTCCTCTCACAGTATTCAGTGTCGATGGCGATGAAATCACTGCCGGAAACAACGTGCAGAGCTTCACAGCAGATTCAAAGGGCCCGATCATCAGCGCCATAACCTACGATGGAGTCACTTCACAGAAAAAATTCAACGTTGTGTTCGACGAACAGCTTGAAACCAGCAGTGCACTCAACACTGCAAATTATAAACTCACCGCCGGTGCCACCAACGTTCAGATCGATGCAGCAGTAATCAGAGCCGATCTCAAGTCGGTAACCCTGACGGCAGCTTTGGATATCACCGAAGGACAAAACTACACCCTGAAGGTAACCGGAATAAAAGACCTGATCGGCAACAGCACCGAAAACAGCATATCCTTCGACGGCCGCGACATCACTCCTCCGACTCTCACTGTTACTGCCTTCAGTAACCCGGCCAACGAATTCGATCTTGTCGTCGTAGTCAAAGCCAACGAAGACATTTCCGGCCAGCCATCAGCAACCATCACTCAGAGTGGCGGCACGGCAGTATCACTGCTGCTGAATTCCGGCTCGGATCTGCGCATGTTCATCGGCGGTGCACACCTCGACCGCAATTATCCAGGCGTCGCAACGATCAAGATCAGCGCCGTCGACGTATCACAGAACACCGGCACCGCCAATCTGAGCTTTACAACTGCATTTGTAAATGCTTCAATGCGCGCAGCCGTGAAGTCTGCAGACAACAGAGTCGAAGCCGTATTCGAGCCTGGCACTCTCAACAGCGACAGTCTGGTAATGATTCTTCCCGAAGAACTAAGCAAGGAATCCGCCGGCACTGCAGTCGGTTCAAGAATCATGCCCAGCGCTCTGGCCGGTTTAACTGCAGCACAGATCAGTTCTTTAAGAGCCAACAGCATTGGTGCAGTCGCCGACAAAACCTCCGGCGAACTCGAACCCGTTGGCCTGGCATACAGTCTGATCGTTCCTTCCAGCCGTCTGAACGGCAGTGTCGCCATGTCGATGCAGATTTCGGAACCATTGCCTGCAGGCGCGGCAATTTACCGCAACGATGGCTCAGGCTGGAAACCTGCCGACTTCACTGTTGAAAACAACAGTCTGAGATTTACAGCCACTAATGCCGGCACCTTCGCCCTGATGCGTGACATTCAGGCTCCGAGAGTCAGCATGGTCAATGACATAACAGAACCTCTGCGTGCCAGCAGACCGGTATTCAGCTGGAACATCGAGGAATTTGCCTCTGGAATCGATACTGATACTGTGGTTGCAGTTCTCAACGGTCGTCAGTATCCGGCAATGATAGATTCTACAGGTTCGATTGCCAGATTTGTTCCGGTCGAAGATCTGGTAAGCGGCAATCACACCATCGGCCTGCGCATCGCTGACAAGGCTGGCAACCAGACGATTCTGCCGGCCCTCAGATTCGTCGCCCAGCCGCCACTGGTCATTCATGAAGTCGTTCAGTTCCCGAACCCGGCGCGCAACCGTGTAAATATGCGAATCAGCACTAACAGAACC
>CAZPCO010000298.1:0-4777 GCA_964585025.1 uncultured bacterium
AACTAACCCCTTTCAGAAATTTTCTTTAGAATTCTTAGCAGAGAGCGGTGCTCATGAAATCGAGAAACTCTCAACTGCCGAAGGGAATACCTGTTCAATCAGGCAAAACTTTAAATGAGGCTTAAAAGGGCTTGAATTTAATTTATCAGAAGCAGCTTAATTTATGTATCAATAAGCAATCATTAACAACTGCAAATCTATATGTGCATTCATAACCAGACAAAAAATGGGGTTGCCTTGAATTTGAGGCAACCCCATTTTGCGCACCACGTGCCCTATATAGCTCTGAATACGGCAACTTCAGCAATATCTTCAGGAAGAGTGCCGCACACAGCCTTCTGGTAAACTTTGTAGGTGCCATCGGCAATCTTTTCGACCTCAACGAAGCCGGGAAGAGCACGTCGTTCACTGATTTCGACCTGACCCGGGCAGAAATGACCGGGGTTAGCATAGACATGGGTGCGGCTGTTTCCCATGAGGGTGATACCGGAACAGTGCGTATGCCCCATGATGGCAATCTTGCACTGCGGGTTGGCAATGAAGTGCGTTCTGACGAAATGCCCCAGACCATCATAGGCCACTTCTGCTTCACACAGGGCTTCATAAAAATTTTCTTCGGTCACCAGACCGGGATAAAAGCGCGCTACTCCGTCAGTACGAACCTCAGCGAGGCATTTTCCCGCAACCTTGATATCAAGAAGATTATTGCGATTATGCTGCAACATAAGATCGAGAATGATCTTTGCGGGATTGAATTTTTCGCCACGATGCGACTGCTGCATCAACTCAGTGATCAGGTCATGCAATCTGATACCGAAACTTTCATAATTTGGGTTGCCACAACCGGAAACACAGGCTGCATCCATGCGATGCAGGCTGGCAATCTTTTTCTGCAGAAAATGGCAATAAATTCTGGTAACGAAGTAACCCAGAGGCAACGGAGCCATCGGGTTCTCCTCGTTAAGCGCCGGTTTGTTGAAAAGATCATGTTGATGCCCATGTTCGGCCCATACCGCTTCATTAAGATAATACGTATTTGCAACTGCAGCCTTGGACAAGTCAGCCCCGTGCCCAGGAAGAATTCTCTTTTCGGTTCGCCGGCTCAGTTCGTTGTTAATATCGTGCAGTTCGACTTCCATGTCGTGATCACCGTTGATGAACCGCACCTGAATGTCATCGAGCAGGCTGATGAAGTCACCATCATTGTGGCGCTCAAATAATCCCGGGTTCTGGTTCATTATCAAACCGACAGTGGGCGGGGCACAAAATGGGTGATAATTCCAGAGATCAAACCAGTCTCCGAGAATGACCAGCTCTTCGATATGGTTCGCATTCTCCTGAAGATAGCGAAGAAAGCTCTTTAAAAGAGGTTCATGCAATGATTTCTGATACCAGTTGGTTTCGGCTCCTGAGCCAATATGCAGATCTCCAACAAATACTGTTCGCCTGGCCATGGCGCCTCTCCTTTATTCTTGCGAGGCAGATGGGTAATTTGCTGCAGCAGAATACCGTTTGTAGTATAATTGCCTCCCGTTCCCTCTATTTAAATATAACCCTTTTGCAGAAATTTTCATACTTTAAAATCAGCTTTTCAACCCAGGAGATACAATGTATTCAGAAAACCTGCTTCATGCCTTCATCCTGACAATGCTGGCAGGTCTTGCCACCGGCATTGGCAGCCTGCTCGCGTTCTTTTCGAAGCGAACCAGCAAGAGCTTTCTGGCCGTCGCTCTTGGCTTTTCGGCAGGAGTCATGATCTACGTGTCGATGATCGAAATCTTCGTCAAGGCCAAAGATTCGCTGGTAGCTTCTCTGGGGCCGACGAAGGGTTATTGGTACACCACGGCAGCCTTTTTCTGCGGAATGTTTATCATCACCCTGATCGACAAACTGGTTCCAGATTTCGAGAATCCGCATGAAGCTCATGAAACCAGCGAACTCGACAACTGCCCTGAAAAATCCGCGGCCAAAAAGCCTACAGAAACGACAGCCCTTCACCGCATGGGGGTATTCTCAGCTCTCGCCATCGGCATTCACAATTTCCCGGAAGGGCTGGCGACCTTTACCGCCGCACTTCAGGATCCAACGCTCGGGATCAGCATCGCGGTAGCCATAGCAATTCATAACATTCCCGAAGGAATTGCGGTTTCGGTGCCCATCTACTTTTCAACCGGCAGTCGCCGCAAAGCATTCCTGTATTCTTTTCTGTCTGGAATGTCAGAACCAATTGGCGCTCTATTCGGTTACTTTGTACTCATGCCCTTCTTCAACGATACGATGTTTGGGCTCCTTTTTGCAGGTGTTGCAGGAATCATGGTGTTCATCTCTCTCGACCAGCTGTTGCCGGCCGCGGAAAAATATGGCGAACATCACCTCTGCATCTATGGGGTCGTTTCAGGTATGATGGTCATGGCCCTAAGCCTGCTGATGTTCTCGTGAAATCAAGGTTTGCCGGAAATAACCCTGTCGAGTAGAATCGATGCCATCGGAATGATGACGGCCGACAACAGGCCCACCACCTTGTTCATATCGAACGGCCAGGTATTGATCTCGTGAAGATGAGTTCTGATCTCCATAAGATTGCGGAGCATATGAATCCGCTCATGTTCGAGCTTTTGCCCGGACAACAGTTCATTCAGTTCGAGCGACAGCAGGTTCAGCTTGCGATCCTTTTCGCGAACCATAGCGCGATGAATATTATAAATCGGCCAGAACAGGTAGAAAAGAATCGCGATGCCGAAAAGCCCGAACCACAATGCCAGCAGCGAACCGAAGTTCCAACCACCGATACGTCTGGCAACAATGCTGCTGATATATGGAAGAACCGCAAACAGGGTTGTCTGCAGGATAAATTTGCCGAGAAGCCTGATGCCTGAATTCTCTTCCTGAATGATAAGAATACGCAGGTCGAGATCGCCAAATTCTCTGATGAACATGGCAAATTTGATGAAATACACGATTGCAGAAGCGCTCCAGAAAAGGAAACAAAACTCATAGGTCAGATAAGTCAGTTCGCCACCAACAGTCTTGAATGGAGTACCGATCACATGACTGTCGCCCATCACGGCAATTGTACATATGGTCAAGCCTATGGCAATTGGCAGAGGGGCTGAAAAAACCCGCGCACGGGCAGCCAGATAGTATTCTTCACTCCGGGCCAGCGTCCAGCCGGTAATAGTCGGAATCTCGAAACGAAACCGATCAAGAAGTTTTTCGAACCATACGATACCGGCCGACGAGAAAAACATCTGTATCGCGTTGAACATGAACGATACGAGGAAAATCCTGTCTTCGTTGTTGTAAGTCCAGAAGAGGGCAATAACGATATAGAGCAGCATACTGGCCGTGAAATAGAACATCCAGTAACTGACGGCAGGCACTCGGGCCGCAAGCCGACTCTGAAAAGAAGCTGGCGGCAGCTCTGCAACACCGTTGGCCTGATGCAAAACACCATTCAAGCCTTCACATACAGGCAAGCTTTCTCCGGCACATCCAGGCGAGCGAGTCAGCCATTCATGACAAACTTTGCATTTCAAAGACTTTTCAGGAATCTCACTCTGACAGAATCTGCAAACTGACAAGTCTGTCGGCAATTTTTCATTTTCTGCCATATGTCAGCCTAGCGCATAATGCTAACGTTAAGTTCCGTATCGTCATCCAGCCCGTAGACTTCCTTAAGGACACGATAGGCAAGAGCCACTGCCAGAGCTGCATCACGGCCAACATGATGATTGAATGATTCTTGTATACCGGTTGCTTTACCCCCCGGCTCATCGTAAGTCTGGCTGCTCGCAGGTACAATAGAATATTCGGCAAGAAGCTTCCTGGCTCTGGTCAGTTCGTCAGCGTCAAGTGCCTGAAATGGCAGATCGAAAAACAACCCTATCCCCTCGTCATAAGCGAACTGGACAAATTTTTCCTCTTCGGGCTCTTCAATGATGATGAACCAGTCATCTCCATGGTTTTTCAAGATAGTATCGATCGCCTGCACAATGCGTTCCTTCATGTCTGACCTCTAAATAATTATTGAAAAGCCGGCCGGAAAGGCCGCAAATATTCTCTTGGCAGAATAACATATTTTGTATAGAATTGTTTAGGATAAGTTGCAAGTTCCAGGCGGAATAAAAAATAGAACTGCATCTTTTCTATTGATGAGGATTTTTTGCGGGGGGTTGGTCATGCTGGACGCTGAATCACTGAAAAGTATTCTCACAAATCTTTCACCTGAAGACAAACGGGAATGCCTTGATGAACTTTCAAGGCTGGAAATTTCTTCACAAAACGCCGAAGAAGTCTATCGCATTCTCCAGATTCTCGAAACAGGGCTCGATGTAAATCTTGCTCTGCAGGTTAGAGCCGTGTGTCGCAAACTTGAAGCTCAGTTTCCAGGCAGGTTTTCTTTCGAATTTCTTACATCCAGGCCCGTAATTGAGCATTTGCGTAAATCCTGCGATGCAAAAGAACGACCTGGCAACAAAATTGATGGAAAGTCCAGTGAAAATGTTAAAATTATCGTCTGCCCATTCTGTGCGAGCCAAATTGAAGCAACTGCCAAAAAATGCCTTTCCTGTAACAGCCTGCTCGACAACAACCTCTGCGGGAACTGCGGCAAACAAAGCTACCAAACGCGGTTCTGTATCTGGTGCGACTCTCTTATGGCGAGAAGCGAAATGCGCCGGGCATCTATAACCAGTCGAGCTCTGGCCTTGTGGCTTGATTATGCATTGCTGGTCTCTTCAATTATGCTCTATTTTCATCTGACAAGCGTAATTGGAGC
>CAZPCO010000299.1:0-4761 GCA_964585025.1 uncultured bacterium
CCTGAAAAATGTCGCGGTATTCGACCAGCTTTTTTTCAATTGCTTCGATGAGCTTTGAAGCATATTCCTCAGCTTCAGTACTGTGATTGAATTCGTAACTCAGTCCGGCAATGTGAAACAGGGCTCTTTCGTGCGAGGGATTGAGTTTGAGACATTGCCTGAAAGCAAGATAGGCGTCCTTTCTTCGGTCGGCCTTCAAACTGGCATAACCAAGAAGGAAATAACTCTGTGCATCGCCACCTTGAAGCCTGACAGCCTGCGACAATTTTTCGGCCGCCCCGGTATAGCTTTTTTCAGACAGCAGCTTACTGCCTTCGGTCACTAACTGCTGAGCGCCTTCAGTCTGTTTTTTGACCCTTTCCCGATCCTGATTGGCGAGAATCTCACGGTTGCGGCCATCCATCGAAAGAACGATCAGATCCTGGGCTCTGCGTGCAGCAGGGTGATCCTTCGGCGCATCTTTGATGATGCCGCGGCCCACGGTCATGGCATCATCCCACTTGCCGCCAGAATAAAGGGATTCCATGCGAGTCAGAGACTGCGAAATGCTTTCTTCGAAGATGAAATCCATCGCAGCCGGCAGGCGCAACGGCAGCAGCAGAATGAGCAGGATTGTTGCCTTTATTATTCTTTTCATGATTCAGGAATAATATCGGCAGACACATGGTCTGACCTGAACGAAAAATCAGCGGCTCAGCTGAGCGATCAGCCTTTCGATCTCGCGAAAACCCGTATAGACATCGTGAAAACCTGGCGAATAGGTAAGACCGGTGCGCAGCTCAGCCAGCGCTTCATTTCTTTTTCCTTCTGCGATCAGGAACTGAGCAAATTCAAGTCTGAATTGTTCTGAGGCTGGGTCAAGCTGCAGCGCCTTTCTGAAGTGCCCTTCAGCAGCTTCATTATCTATGCCTTTGACCAGTCTTGCCTGTTCGATAAAGAAGATCGCTTCGCCTGGATTCAGCTTTGCAGCCTTTTGCCACATCGCCAGGGAAGCTTCAGTATCGTTAAGTTTCTGTAACGCCATGGCAGCAATAGCATACACAGTCGGGTTTTGTGGATCTTCAACCGCCATCTCTCTAATAAGAGTCAGAGCTTGCCCAGGAATTCCTGCTGCCATAAGCTTTTCAACGTTCTGTATTCTGGTCTGCCACGCAAATGAGCTTAAGCCGCAGCTGACAATAAGACAAGCCAGCATGAACATTGCAATGGCCAGTTTTCTGTTGCGGGATGCGCTGCCAGAACGTTCGTATCGCAACGAAAAGGACATGATACCTGCTGCGCTGATCGATATTAGTGCAGCAGTTGGCAGAATACGTGTTGAAAATCCGCTCAGGTTGTGAACAAACATTGTTATAAACGCAGCGGCAAAGAAGACGACATCGGAAGACCGGCTGCGCAAAGCTGCTTTGATAAGCATGATACAGAGCAGCATCAGAACGATGGCAGAAAGAAATCCTGTTTCAAGCATACTGTGCAGAAACTCGTTATGCGCATTCAAGGGGTAATCGCCTCCGACAATACGGTAGCGCGGGTAAATCTGGTTGAAAGTATGCAGGCCGTGCCCGGCGATCGGCAGTCGGTTCAGTGCCGAGAAAATTCCCCGGTTGATAAGGGTGCGCTGGGCGAAGGTCATGTCTGACGGATTGCCGATGCTGAAAAGGCGCATTTTAAAAGGGCCACCGAAAAATACCAGCAGAAGAAGCACTGTTGTAACCAGCAGGGCGCGCCGTGCGGGTTTTTCGCTGCGGTATCCTCCGATTACCCAGAGACCTGTGCCGGCAAAAAACCCGGCTGTCAGACCTATCCAGCCGCCTCTGCTGAGGGTCGCGAAAACTGCAAAACCCTCCCAGAAAAGAGCCAGGCTTGCTGCCAGCCTCTGTGAATTGTCGCGGGTCGTCACTACCAGAGCCAGCGTCAGAAGAATAATTACTGCCAGATAGGCGGCGAAAATGTTAGGATCGGTAAAAATTCCGGCACAGCGGGTGCGAAACAGTTCTCTTGACGCCGGGTCCAGCCATGTGGCGGGAATAGGTGCTGCCTCTACATATTCATTCAGAGCGAGCAGGCCGGCTAAAAGGCCGGCCCAGAGTGAAGCGCGGTAAAATTCTTCATATCGTCTCGACACTGCCATCGCTGCAGCACTGCCCAGGCAGAGCGTCGCCAGGCCGGCGGCTTTCACGAAGACCGGCCAGGAAATCGACGGGTCGACGGAAATAAATATACTGCGTGCGGCAAGAAACAGCCAGGTCAGCAGAAGAGCCAGTATTGCTTTAAAGGTGCAATCGAGCCGTAAACGGCCAGTAAAGAGAAGTATTCCGAAATAGACCGCCCCGGCTGCGCCAGATATTTCCAGCAGCAGGGTTGCGTGCAGTTCGCTGAAAAAGTAGAGATATGGCAGAAAAAAAAGCACCAGCCAGGCAATAGCCCTGGCTGGAAAAATTTCCAAAATCTCGCTCTGTGGCTTCAATCTTTGCCTTCTTTAACCTCACTGGTGGAAGAGGCAGTTTCAGGCTTGAGGTCAGATTTTTCAAGAATTATCCATTGATTGGCCAGTTCGCTCATGGTGAGAATACACTGCCGGTAATTCTGGTAGGCGGCATCGGTAAGAAATTCATCGGTATGGGCGATGAACCGGTCGGAATAAATTAGCTGGCGACCATTCTGATTGATGTTCGACATAAAGACCAGGTCTGGAGAAATATGCTGATATTGGCGGTTCCAGTTGACCCAGTTGAAATTCTCGGGCATCTCGAAAATGATGGTCTGGGTGTTTTCTTCTGTGGCCCAGTATTGCATAGGGTAGGTTCTGGTGGCACTGCTTGCCGAGCCTTAGTCTTAATTGCCCCAGAAATTGGTGAAGGTCATGATCTGGTCAGAGGTCAGCTGAGCTGCTTCCGGGATCGAATATTTGAGAGTCAGCACTGCCGGTCCGCTCAGATCGCTCATGTCTGAAAGGCCAAAACTCTGGAGAACCGCGCTCGGGTGCACGCCCTTAACCCGGCGTTCAGCGTAATTCTGTTTTTCCTTTTCCTTGATTGATTTAAGTTCTCTGATGCCTGATTCATAGGGCCCTCGATAGAGCAATGATTCCTGAACGTCCATCGTGCCGTTTTCCTTGATTTTGACCATAACGGTGCGGTCGAATCTGTTCCATTCAGAGGTCTGAACCGGCAGGGTTTCGTTGAAGAATTTGCCATTGTCGGCATCGTGAAAAGTCGCATTTGTGCCCTGAAGATAGGTCGGAACGAAAGAAAATGGCTGGTATATTGAACCGCCATCGGTGTAAAAAGGCTTGCCATCGATGATGATCTTGAGCAGAGTGCTGTCGATAAGAGCAAGACTGCTGTGATCTTTTGCGGTGACCAGTTCGCGTTTATCAGAGCAGAACCCGGGGTAAGAGACGATACCGAGTTTTTTCAGTGCGAAATGAAACAATGCCAGATTGGACTGGGTATTGCCATATTTCTTCTGCAGGGTAACGTTTGCTGATACGGGTTTGAAACTGCCCATCTGTGGGATGCCCATGCCGACATCACGAATATCACGATTAATGGCTTCGTAGATTTTGCAGACTTTCTGGTAACTGGACATTTCGCTGGTGAGTTTAAGTCTGGCAATGAAGTCATCGAGAAGGGCATCGGTCGGTCTGGCTTCATTATAGACTTCAGTAAGCTTTTTCGATATTTTAGCCCAGTCGTATGGCTGATAAAAAACAACTCTTGGAAAAATGCGACTGCGTGGCAACATGTTCTGTTCAGGTATGAAGCCTTTTGGGTCTGAAAAAATCCAGGTCCAGAACTTTTTGCCATTCTGCACTTTTTCGTGGAATTTAGGCGGGTTTTCTTGCGGCCACTGCATTTGCACCTTGTTGATTTCCATTCCGGCTGGAAAGGTCACCGACAATTCTTCATGCAGAACCGGTTCACGTTCGCCAAAGGTGTTGGCAAGTGAGAAAGGATGTATTTCATCTACGTCGGAAAGCTCTCTGGAAAAGCTGTAATCGATGATGCTTCCAATATCGACCTTTTTTAGAGCCATTTTGAATTTTTTAAGACGCGCGTATTCAGGTGTACCTGACAAAAGCGATTCATCAGAAATTGCATCATCGGTTACATGAAAAACGTGTCCTTCAGGTGAATAGGTATGGGCAAATTCGAGTTCACACTTCTCCCGTTCAGTGTAATAATAGAATGACTGATTTGCCATTTCCAGACCGGGTTCCTTGAGAATCTGTATGATTTCGCGGGTTTTGACGACAATTTTGTTGTCAGAGAGGTATTCCAGATCGTTGAGGCGATAAAGAGTAACATAGTCGGCATCTTTGAAAAGTGAGGGGTCTGGCAGGTTTTTGAGAATTCCCTGCGCTACCGGATCGGTAAGACTGGCTACATTGTCGATATCGTCGCCTTTACGGATTTTTGAGATGAGAATATGTGCTACTTCACTCTCTGATAAAATCCGCTCGCCATGATTCAGTTCTGCGAAGCTGATCTTGCCGTTTTCGATTGCTTTGAGATGACCGACGATTTCTTCACCTTCGTTCAGATAAAGCACATCGGCATTGACCGCGAGAATGGTGGCGAGAGCCAGAATGAGGGTCAGCGCGAATTTTTTCATTCTCTTTCTCCTTCAGTTTCGACTGGTTGACTGGCAGATGCTGTGGCCGCAGGAGCAGTTGCAGAAGCTGTTTCGCTGGTGGTTTCGCCGGCTTCTTCTTCGAGGAAAATTTTCTGCTTCGATGAATGGGCGATCTTCTCAAGG
>CAZPCO010000300.1:0-4744 GCA_964585025.1 uncultured bacterium
CGCAACTTTGCCACTGTAGCCCATGTCGAAACACGCCGCCGCTTTGCCAGTCGCGCAATTGTCACAGCTCCGATATCTGAGGTCATAATCGAGTTTGCGACAACAATTAACAATATTCATAAACTTTCCGATATGGGGGGTATGAATAATCCATCCGGTCAGACTAAAAAAATGTTCGGGCTGCTGTTTGCGATCATCGCAACGTTTGCTGCCGGTTGTACTGAAAAGTCAGGCGCAATCGAAGACCCATTGCCACCCTATTCGCACATAACTCCAACCGTTCAGAATCTGAAAACCTATTCTACAAGCATTTCCCGTTGTAGCGGCGGCATTTTGCGCATGACCAGTGAATGGACAAGCCCAGCAGCTGTTTCTACCGCTACCGCCTATATCGGTTTTGTGCGCACCATACTCGATTCAAAAACCGAGCCGATAGGCATAATTGCCTCAGACGTCGCGACGGTCAGTAAAGATATCAGGGCAAATTTGCTCTGGCAGACAAATACAACCGCTACAACAACTGTAACCGTCTGCAATGCTTCTGAAACGGCAGATTTCTATGCCAGGTTCGCAACCCCGATTCCGATTCCGACAAAAATCGGCACTGATGAAAATGGCGGCTTATGGGGCGCAGAGATTCCTTTCGCCCATGAAGACATCGCCAGCGCGCCACTCGGCGTTAATCAGATGATCTTCTACATGTATATCAACAATCAGAAGACCAACACCCTTTCATTTGAGCTTACCTTCGTTCCCTGATCAGAATTTCTTCATCGAAATCAACGACTCATCGGCTAAAACCTCGTCGCGCATCGGGCAATCGTGCAGGTGATCACAACTCTTGCAATACTTGTTTTTGCGCGGCGCGAATTCTTTCTCATGAATCATTTCGTAAGCCGTCTTGTCAATGGTTTCGACCACCTTGGGAATATCGTCGCGGGTGCGCCGGGTTTCGATTTTTACATCATGATCAAGCATCAGCAGTGACAGTTTGCTGATCTTTAGACCCAGCGTGTCTTCGCAGGCCCAGTAATAAATACTCAGCTGCTTGTCATGATCGACCGCATCCTGAGTGCGCATCGTCGGCTCTGTTTTATAGTCGAGAATTTCGTAGGTTCCATCGTCGAGCTTGTCGATGCGGTCGATGAAGCCGGTCATTACCGCGTATTTGCCGCAGGGAATCTCGAAATAGTCTTCGATCGAATAAGCCGGCTTGAAGTCGACCGGTTTGATGAAACTGTTGTAATAACGGGTTATCTGTCTGATGCCGTCCTGGCGGTACTGCTCTTCGGTGGCATCTGAATCGAAACCCTCACGATGTGTCATCCGCACTTCTTCAAAAATGTCGAGAACCTGTTGCAGGCTTGGCTTTGGCATAGGGTTCGCCGGGTCATAAACGCGTTCGAAGGTTTCGTGAATAGTAGTGCCGAAGCTGAAGAACGGCTGGGGTTTCGGCGGAACCTTGTCGATATAGAGCTTCTTATAGGAACGGGGGCAGTTCAGATACAGACTCATTTTCGAGTAGCTGAGCCTGATGCGCTGCCTGAACTGTTCCTGGGTTTCGCCAACCATCTCGTGCGGTTTGATCTTCCATTCAGGGCATGGGCCATAGAACTCGCACCAGGCGCACAGAGAGCCTTTTTTGGGTTCGAATTCGTTCTTGTTGATTGCGCCGACCAGATCGGCCATCTTGAGTTTATGTGCCTGGAAATCGCTTTCACCGGGCGTAAGACTGTAGCGCTTGTTGTTCGCCATAAAATGATAAGAGACTTTGGCGACCTGCCCCGGCCATTTCTGGTTTGCCGCCAGAAACATGTTCAGCAGACTGGCGTCTTCGTTGATAACTCTTTCGTCCGGAACCTTTTTTCCGGTTTTGTAATCTATTATTTCGAGCTTGCCGTCAGGAAGTCGGTCGACGCGGTCTATCTGCACGACGGTATCGACGCCGTTCCAGCTCCATTTGGCACCAACTTCGAACATGACCGGATTTTCCTGCCCATCCAGGCCCTTGAAATATTCCTCGAGCATGATGTTGGCTCTGACTTTGAAGCGTTCTTCTTCTTCGGCATCGGCATAGCCATCCGAAATCCAGTATTTGTTGAGAATGCCCCTGAATGGATTAACCTTGACCCGGCCGGGTTCGTAATTCTCATGATAGTCACGCAAAGCGAAATGAATTGACCGGTCGAAGCTGAGATTGGGGGTCGGCCTGGCTTCTTTGGGAACCCGGTCGATGTATTTGAGGCGATATTTGAGAGCACATGACGTGAAACAGTTGATTTTGCTTGGCGATAACAGCATGCTTTTTGCGTCTTCACAGATTTCGAGGTAGTCGCAGTAAGCACAGAGCGGGTTTCGCTGGCCTTCGAAAGCGCCTTCCAGGTTTTCTCTGACGAATTCACTGAACGACAATTTCAGCTTTTCAACATCTTGATCAGTAGGGGTAAATGGCACTACATCACCCGTCAGAAGATAAATATACGATACTTTTTCGACTCGGCCTGGGTAGAGTCGGTCAGCGATGAACCAGTTATAGACACCGCTGAGATCGAGACGCGCTTCATGTGGCGTCATCGCTTTTTTGGCGGTTTTATAGATCAGGATATGAAAATTGCCGTTTGGAAGCAGGTCGATACGGTCAAACCGGGTGGTTAGAACCATATCTTCATAGCCTATTCTGGCTTGCTCCCCAATCGAATGCACTTTGGGAAACCCGCCTTTGATAAGTTCATTGAAATTGTTGAATGCGGTGTAGGCCTTGCCAAGCACATCCTGGCGAGCTTCGGCACTCAGATCAGGTTCACGGTCAAGCCGGGCGGCGGCTCTTTCGAGCAGAATGCCGGTTTCAACCGGGCGCCCGCCGCTGATATATTCCTGCAGCATTGCCTGTAGGAGTTGATAGAGAACCAGAGCCGGTTTCTCGCGGTCAGGAACCGGCGCCTTGTCAATATATCTGAATTGATAACGCCTTGCGCATTCACGTAATGTCTGAATTTTTGACATGGAGACGATCAGGCGCTTTTCGCCACAACCGGCAGCCAAAGAGCATGACGCGCAGGCGGGCCCGCCGAGTGGTTCAAAATTCTTCTTTCTGATCTGGTCGCCGATAGTCTGCAACAGCTGATTGCCTCTGCGAATGAGAGGTTCTCCGATATTCACGCGCACTTCATCACTGTGCCTGAGGAATATGCAGGCATATCCCTTTACTTTTCCGGGCCAGCGATGTTCAGCTGCAGCACAGGTTGCGGCAATAACCGGATCGGTAAGCAGATCCCCCTGACCAAGCAGTCGTTTGCCGCTTTTATAGTCGATCAGGATGAGGTTGCCATCAGCATCGGCATCGATGCGGTCGATTGTAGTCTGAAAGCAGAATCCATCGGTGTTATACTCGATGAATTCATTGACCATTTTCGTTTTGGACCTCGGAAACAGCTTTTTCAGGTAGTTTTCAAGATAGCTTCGCCCGGCATTTTTGAGCTCGGTCTGCATTTCTTCTGGCAGATCAGCCGGAATAGCCTTATAAAACCCTGTAAAAAGTGAACTTTCCGGGCCCTGCATTTCATTTGGCCTGTAATCGCGGTGAAAAGCGGCGAGGGCGTCATGTAAAGGCCTGTCTAGAGCAAGGTCAAAAGACACTTCTTCGGAAAAGCCGCTCTTCTGGTGTTTAACATAAATTGAGGCGTATTTATGCGGGCAGGTCAGGAAAGTTCTGATTTTGGAAGCATTCAACGCAGGAATCTGGCCAACCGGGCAGGTGTCCTGAAATTCGCAATAGGCACATGCCGAAGATCGAACCGGCTCAAATTTCCCCTGGTAGATTGCTTCTCCGATGTCGAGATAACGCTTTTTGGCAAGAGCAACTTCGTTGTTGTTGCGGGTTATGCTTAAACTTGCGCCGTCCTTTAAATAGATAAAGGTAAGCTTTCTCACTTTGCCTGGCCAGATTGAATCGGTTGCCAGAAACAACATTTGTGCTGCCAGTGATTTTTCGAGTTCATCTACGCCACCGGGCGGCTGTTTGCCAGATTTGTAATCTATCAGTTCGATAGATCCATCAGGATGCCGGTCGACCCTGTCTATTTTTCCGGTATATTCGCCACCTGCAATGTCGACTTTGAAAAAGTAGTCGGTCTCGATATGCCGCGAAGTCGTCTGGCAATAGCGGGAAAAATATGCTCTGAGACCATTTTCGGCCTGCGAACGATATTCAAGTTCCTGGGCTTGTGACTCATAACCACGAGGGTCCCAGTTTTCGTTGAGAATATTCAGGAGCGTTTCGAGCTTGAATGGTGTGTCTGTCCGCTTGCTGCGATAAAACGCCTGCATGGTTTTGTGCAGAGTCTGGTCGAAAGTCAGCTGCGGGCTTGTAAGACCTGGTTTCTGCAGACGTCTGATATGTGTGAAGTAGAATTTCTTCGGACAGGTTTGATAGAGTTCAAGCTTGCTGCCGCTCAGCGAAGTTTTGATTTTGGCGGGAGCGCCTTTTTCGGGCTGAGGCTTTTGTATTTCTGATTTGCCAGGCAGGCCTGGTTCGGCGGGTTTGCCACCGGGTCTGTTCTGCACAGGGGGCTTATCTTTGACGTCGAGATTCTTTTTGTGCTCCTGGGTTTTCCTGAACAACCGGGAAAAAAGGTCGGGCTTGTCAGCCATGCTTGCAGACTCCTTCTGATTGCTTGCATTCATTATAGCCCAAAAATGCTGCAAATTAAACTTTTCCCGCGCTGGCGTGGGGTCAGAAAATGTG
>CAZPCO010000301.1:0-4738 GCA_964585025.1 uncultured bacterium
TCGGGAACGCCCATTCCCTGCAGGTAGCGGTTCATCAGGTGATAAGCCAGATCGAGTTTTGCGCTCTGTGAGACAAAGTTAACCGTGTCACCGTGAACCACCCGGGTTGCCAGAGCTTTCCACTCTTCGTCGAAAGCCAGTTGCAGCTGGCTGACAACGCCGGGGCCTTCCATGAGCACATCGAGATCCTGAAAAACATTGGTGAATTCGCCAAGCTGAACGAAGTAATCGCGCCCGATATTGCGGCCGCCGGTAAGGCAGATGCGGCTGTCGGCAATGATTATCTTATCGTGGTTCGATGCGAAAATTTTGCGCACATCGCCAAGCGCCGGAAGGATCTGGCGCCCGATCGGGTTGTAAATTTTGATTTCGACGTTTGGTTCGCGGGCCAGTTCTTCAAGCTCATCGTAGTCATGCAATTTTTTGGCGCTGCGCATGAAGCGGTCATCGACCATCAGGCGGATAGCCACGCCCTGGCGCGCCTTCTTGCGCAGAAGACCGAGAAATGAAAAGCCGAAAATGTCCTGGTCGACGATGAAGTAAGTTATGGTCAGTGATTTTTTTGCGCTTTCAATCAGGTTCCATCGCGCATACCAGGCTTCTTCGTTGCCTGAAAGCAGCCTTACCCTCGCTGAGTCACCCATAGGAGTCGCAGGGAAAGATGCGAATACGCTGCTCAGACTTTCTCTTTCTGCAGCTGCAGCCGACGATGCCGGCAGACCGGCCAGCAGACAGAACACCAGCAGAACAGCAAAAACCGGGCGAAAAAGGCCATGGTTACTATGTTTCATGAGCAGCCCCCCTGATACAATAAGCGAAAATGTCTTATAAAAGTATACTGTACCGCGCCGCCAGGAGCAATTGGACTGGTAAAATAAAAGTGGATATCTAGATCCCTTCCCAAATAAATACAGCCCGGTTCGCCTGCCCGGCAAAGGCTTTTTTATACAGCTGGAAGGAACTGGTGATAAAGTTAATCTGCGGGTGTTTACAGTAACACCCTGCAAATGGCGGAGCACATGAAAAAACGCAATGGCGGTCAAGAAAATCACCTTCCGAAAACTTAAACTGCTTTCAGGTGGAGAAAACAATGCAACGGGAAAAGTTCGAAGCAGTGCAAAGAATGCAGGATTACATCGAGCAGCACCTAGAAGACCGGGTTTCACTCAAAGATCTGGCTGAGGCTGCCGGCTACGCTGAATCGCATGCATCGAGGGTGTTCAGTGAAATTGTCGGAATTGCGCCTCTGGATTATCTGCGGGCCCGGCGACTTTCGAAAGCCGCAGACAAACTTAGAGGTTCGTCGACGAAGATCATTGAAATAAGTCTGGAAGCAGGTTTTGAAACACACGAGGGCTTTTTAAGGGCCTTTAAAAAGCGCTTTGGCTATGCGCCTGCCTACTATCGAAGACATTCCCCGCCCGTACCGCTCTTTCTGCCACGCAGCGCCATTGCTTATTACACCCACTATCTGAAAGGAGAGTCTTCACCAGTCATGAAAAATTCACAAAATACGGTATTTGTTCAGGTAATCTCCCGGCCGGCACGCCGCCTGATCATCAAAAGAGGCAAAGCGGCCACACATTATTTTGAATACTGCGAAGAGGTTGGCTGCGATGTATGGGGTGTTCTCAGCAGCATCAAAGAAGCTATCTACGAGCCAATCGGCATGTGGCTCCCGGAAAATATGATTACCCCGGGAACATCCGAGTATGCACAGGGTGTCGAAGTGCCGGCAGACTATGCCGGCCCGGTTCCAGAAGGCATGGAAATCATCGATCTGGCTCCCTGTCACATGATGGTTTTTCAGACGCCGCCTTACAACGACGAGGAGATGGGTTCGGTAATCGGCTTTCTGCAGAAAAGCATCGATACTTATGACCCGAAGGTATATGGCTATGCCTGGGACGATCAGGCAGCGCCACGGTATCAGCTGATACCTTTGCCCGAACGTGGTTACATCGAAGCCAGACCGGTCAGATCATGCCGGTAAGCGAAGAGTAGGAAGCGGGGCTGCCGCAGAATCCTGTGGCAGCCCCATTGCTAAATGTCCGGGTCAGTTTTTAACTTACCCTGGTTGCCGACAGGTGGCGGAGTGGTGGCATCGGTTTGCGTGACAGAACCAGCTTTGAGGCTGGCGACCAGTTCGAGGTAGAGATTTTCGACCTTTTTGCGGGCCCAGTTGTTTTTGCGCAGAAAAGTGAGGCTTGATTTGATGCTGGGGTGGCTGAAGAAACAGTTGAGCTCGACCCGCTGATTCAGCTCTTTCCAGCTGTAATGCTCACGCAGAACCGTCAGTATCTTTTCGAGAGTGACGCCGTGAAGCGGGTTGTTTGGTTGCGCCCTTGCCGGTTTTTCGTCTGCCGGAATATCGTTTTCGGTCATTGGGTTTCCTGTTCTGCTGCAATTTCAAAAGGAATATATGTTTGAACTTACTATTGCAGTATCACATTAGAGCTGATGAATTGGCAACCAGTATGTCGTTCCCGCATTTAACCGCCCTGATTGCACCGATCAAGGATATTGAAAACATTTTAGTTCGTCACCCGTGCTTTACCAATGGCATTTCTCTGTGTATTCTAAAAACTGGCTCAGGGTGTCAGCCAATCGGAGAAAACATCAGGGAGTTGAAAACCAGTTTTGCTGTATATTCTTCCATTTTTGCTGTTCATTATTTTAATCTTGTGGATTTTCGTGCAACGGCGGGAATATCGCCGCGAGAGAGGGCAATCACTCAGGGCGATGGCCGACAAACTTGGTTTTGCTTTTAAAGAAAATGACGCGGAATTTTTGCGCATTATCAGAAAGAGCAATTATCTGTCGCAATGTCGCTCTTTAAAAGCCTTGAATTGCTTTTCTAAAAGAGACGAAGACGTTGAAATCAAAATCGCTGATCTTCACTTTTCCAGAAATAATTCGGTATGCGCAGTGACAACCTGCCTGATCATCGACTACAACATGAACCTGCCTGCCTTTTATTTAAGGCGTGAAGACAGCTTTAACGACGGAATCGGGCATCTTTTTGATATGCAGGATATCGACTTCGACGACGATCTGCCGTTTTCAAAAGCATTTGTACTGCAGGGCAAGGATGAAATTTCGGCCAGATATCTTTTCACCAGCGAGGTCAGAAACTTCGTTATGCGCTATGCCGGTTCTGAGGCACAAATCGAAGGCACCGGCTCAATACTGTTTCTTCACAAGGGCCGGCTGGAGTGGGCACCGGATTTTGAAACCCTGGGCAAAGAGGGCATCGAGCTGAGCCAGTTGCTCAAGAAAACGGTCGAAAAAGAAGGGTTGGACGAAAATATCTGAGCGACAGATTATCAGCGTCCGTTGAATTTTTTTTCGCATTTTTTGTTGTATACTGTAGATCAAAGATGCTTTACCCGCAGGAGGCACCATGTATAGATCGAGAGGCATGGTTCTTGCCCAATGATGTTCCAGAAAATGATTCTTATGACAATATGGATTTAACCGCACGGCTCGAAGATGAAAACGGCATCAAATACGACGACAACCTGGTCGTACATTTCGAACCCTGAATCAAGGTGAGTAAACAATTGCCAGACTATCGTAAAAGCAGGCTGGGATCTATTTCAGACCGAATCACCCTGTTTGTTTTTCTTGCCATAATGACCGTGCTGCCACTGGCCGGGGCCTATATCATTTCTCTGGCCCTGGCGGACATGCATAAACTGGCTGAAATAGCGGAAAAAACTGAGGTAAAAGGATTAAATAATACCCTGAACGGCATGGCATGGGTGCAGGTGCGTTTTGAACCTGCGACTTCAGAGTCCGTTCTAGTTCACTCCGGGTACAAATGCCTTTGGAAACAGCATGAAATCAGAAAAGAAGAGACTGAGAGCGTCTATTCTGACGGAAAATGGAGTAAGAAGAAAGTCACCAGAGTATACCGTGACCCACCTGAAATGGTTCCAGCCAAGCTGGTTTCCAGCGATACAGAAATATTAATGACAAGCTGGAAAAATATTGAAATGAAGACCGTTCTTCAGGAAAGCTCGATAAACACCGTGGCAGAAGCACAGACCAGCAGTAATGACTCAAAAGAAAGAGTGGTTCATTACCTGCCAGTGGGCAGCAATGCCTGGGTATTCGGAAATTTCGTCAATGGTCAACCAGTCGGCACCGAAGAAT
Organism: uncultured bacterium; assembly: GCA_964585025.1. Lineage (GTDB taxonomy): Bacteria > Muiribacteriota > Ozemobacteria > Ozemobacterales > Ozemobacteraceae > Rifleibacterium. Next base: position 4,159 of record CAZPCO010000301.1, read on the forward strand.
TTCCGGTTCATTTTTCAGCTGATAACCGCGAACAATTTGTAGGGAAAACTCTGGAAAATCAGGGTCTGCTCAAGCTTCTTCAGACGATCCTGACTTGCGTCGGCGCTTTTTTTGCTCTGGTTGCGCTTTTTATAATGATGCGTATGGGTAAGACCTATCTTGACAGCCAGCATTCAGCCTGACCGCGGACTCATCATCTGATGAGTGCTCATTCGGGCAGAACCTTCTCAGTAGTTGCTTGATTAATTCACTCACGGAGCAGCTGCATCGGGTGCGGCAGCAGAAGCTTCGCGCCGCCGGCAAGCAGTTCGGGTTCATCACGAAAACCCCAGAGAGCGCCGATCGGGAACATACCAGCGGCGACCGCTGTTTTCATATCGACGAGAGTATCACCGAGATACAGCGTCTGCTCGGGTTTTATGCCGGTTTCTTTGGCGATGCGCAGTGCTCCGGCCGGGTTGGGTTTTTTGGCAACCCGGTCGCTGACGCCATAGATACATTTAAAGGGAATGTCGGGGAAATATGTTCTGACCATGATGCCGGTGAATTCATCGGGTTTATTCGAGAGAACCGACATGAC
>CAZPCO010000302.1:0-4736 GCA_964585025.1 uncultured bacterium
GTTGAAGCGCAGGTTATCAGAGACCCGTCTTTTGTAGAACGCACTGCCTTCTATGTCGCGACTCTTTACGCCAATCAGGCAAAGCGCGGCGAAGATTTCTCGCAATTGACCAGCGCTACCGGCATTTCGATCCTGAATTTCCGGCTTTTTCCCGAATCACAAAAGGTTCAGGAAATCTTCAGATTTCGCAACGACGACGGCAATATCATTCTCAATGATACCATGACTCTGCATTACCTCGACCTGACGCGATTCAATCGCAAACGCTCTGAAGAGCTTCGAACACCGCTCGAAAAATGGCTGCAAATGATGAAATTTTCACGCGCCTATGCTAAAATGAAGGTTGACCTCAATGAAATTTTTCCTGAAGACAAGGAAATCGCCATGGCCATCACTGAGCACCAGAAGATAAACGCCGACGAAGAACTGCGTCGCCGCATGGAAGACCGCGAACGCGAAGCATTCGATATAGCCATGATTAAAGGCGCCGCCTTCAAACAGGGCAAACTCGAAGGTAGGGTTGAAGGTAAGGCGGAAGGCAAGTTTGAGATTGCCGGCAATTTGTATAGACTCGGTCGCCCGCTTGAAGAGATTTGCGCTGCTACCGGTCTCGGCCTCGACGAACTCAAAAAATATCTGGCAACTTTAACCAGGCCATGACTAACTGATATGGTTAACGAACTCAAAAAAAATCGACTTCGAAGAAGAATTGCGCCGCATGGAAGACCGCGAACGCGAAGCATTCGATATGGCCGTAATCAGAGGTACCGCTTTCAAACAGGGCAAACTTGAAGGCAAAGCGGAAGGTCTTGCCGAAGGCATGGCAGAAATAATCAGCCGTTTGCATGCTAATGGCTCTTCAATCGAAGACATTGCCAGAAATACCGGCCTCGAACTCAACGAAATCAGAAAACTGCTTTCTGATTCCAGGTAACCCCGCCTGGGCCAACCAAAAGAACTTCATACTCTGCAAATCTTGTATAAGAATTGCAGAGTATGTTTGCTGGAACTGGAGAAATTGTTTTTCAGTTGATTTACCTTTGCGAACATATATTTTCCAGCCAGATTGAATTGAAGGAGCCTTCGTGTGCCTGGTCGTAATTCTGAGATTGCTTTTGATTGAAGCTGGTGGAGAACTTATAAATTGTCACGCCCTGTCTTGACCACTTGGCAAATATAGTGTCGAAGAGCGGCCGGCTCGGTTTTGAGAGTGAAAAAAATAATGTTGAATCATTGCATCTGATTTGTTGCCCAGAAAATAGATGTTTGTTAATATTTAAACAAATCGTTTTTGAAAATTTTCAGAGAGGTAAGTTGTAACGTGAAACCTTTTTTTCGCCTCAGGTATTTTTTTGCTCTGATTCTGGTATGTCTTTCGTTTATGGTCGGGTGTCAATTGTTCGGGCCCGGCTCGGACGCAACCGATCTGGCTACGGTGATCGCCAATGTTCCGCCCACTACCGGGCCTGCGAACCTCGCCATGAAGGTGGTCATTCCTGGTGACAAATCGATCTCAGCCAATATGCAGCCGACGATTCGCGCTGCCGGCCAGGCGTTTGTCGTTCTGCGCCTGATCATCGTCAATGCCGGTAACGAACAGAACCCGACTTCAGTTCTTACCAAGACTGTGCCGGTCGATGAAAGCGGTATGGCCCAGGCTTTCTTTTCCGGGGTGCCGCAGCAGACAACTGTATGTCAGTTGAAGATTGAAGGTGGCACTCTCGGCGGCAAAACCGATTTCCATGGTGCTTCTGACCTCAAAAGCGGCAATAACGAAGTTACTGTAACCCCCGTTGGTTGCGGCGATCCAAATGACGTTCTCGCCCAGGTAGTGGTTTCGGTTGTATCGAACCCTGAACTGGTCAAGGCTGCACCGCCCGATCTTGCCGCAAAAGTTCTTGCTGCCACCGAATTTGTCGTTTCAGGCGGTACTTCCGGTGCTGAAGCCTACCAGGAAGCATTCGACCGCACTCTGAAAGCTCAGACTTTTATCGGTCTCGAGCTGAGTACTATTTCAGTCTCTTTTGACGGTGGCATCAAACAGGACGCCACCGGTGGCTGGGCTTTGTCTCCCTCTCAAATCTGGGAAGGCGTTGCCGGCGCCGAAGGTTTACGTGCCATGAGGGTTTTGCGCCAGGGCCTTGGTGCCAATAAACCGCCAATGGTAACTTTTAGCGATGTTGCAAAGCAGAAATTTGCCATCGCCACCCTCAACCCGCAGAATGGCAAAGTTCTGACCTGGGTTCTCTCTGACGGTAACTCTCTGCGTAACCTCTCTGCTGCGTTTATAATCCCCGAAGACCAGTCGGTCATTTTCGGTGGGACTTCCGGCGGTCTGCCTGTTCTTCTGCACTGGACTGCCACCCAGACCGCGAGCATCGGCTTTCCGCCCGCCAGTGCCGAAATCAAAAGATATTTTTCATTTCCCGGTCTTGCTTCCTCGACATCATTTGCCCAGCCATGCGTCGAATATCTCGATGCTGATGCGGTCGAAAGAGGCGTCATCAACGTTGTGGTGCGCGACCCTTCCACTCTGATGCTCAAGGAATACCGCATTCTGGCCAATGGCGCGGTTGTGCCCCGCCAGCCGCTGCCGGTTGAAAATACCCCGACCCCGAGCTGGCCGCTGGTAGCCATGAGCGCCAGCGGTTCAGTTACCCTGAACTGGGACAAAGTTCCAAATGCTGATTCCTACAATCTTTACTACAGTTTTGATTCTGAAGTCGGCTCAGGCTCCAAAAAGATTGAGACCGCCAAAAACTCACACACAATTTCCGGCCTGCAGAATGGCCTAACCTATTATTTCAAAATGACCTGGCTGATCGGCGGCCAGGAATTTGGCCCATCGCTGACAGTTGCCGCTTCTCCGAAAGAGCCGGCTGTAACTGTGCCGACCGCACCGGTTGCACCTGCTGATGTTAAGGGCGTCTGGCTATGCCAGAAAACCGATGCTCAGGGTGTGGCAATCGCCGGCGAAAAGCCGATGGAAATTGTTATTCGCCAGGTAGCTGGAAGTTCGGTGTTTTCTATAGATCCGAAAGTCTGGGTTGATGATGGCCAAACCTGGTTGCAGACCATAAATGATGGCCGGGTTGCCGGCAACCTTCTCAGCTGGGCCGATCTGCGCGTCGCCAGCGGCAGCATGGGTTATCGCGCTCTCTGGAGCGCTAAAGTCGATGGAGACAAAATGACCGGTGAAGGCTCCGACATAATGGGTAGCTCTTTCGGTGGTTACCTGACACCGGGTGATGAGCAGGGTCTAGCCTTTAACGATCGCTGGTGGTTTGTGGCCACCCGCACTGCTTCAATTGTTCCTGACGTTCCTGCTCCGACTGTAATTTATTACGACTCCACTCTTGCTGGTGCCTGGATAGCGAAGCATAATGGAATTGGAATAAATTCATTCATTTTTGACGGTCGTGGCAATATCATTGACCACGGCGAAGGATTCTGGCAGGCCGGAACCTACAAAGTCAACCAGAATGGCTCGTTTTCGCTGAACAGCGGCATGGATGATTATGGCACCCCCATGACCCTCAAACATGACGGGGTGTTGACCAGTAATAACGGCGGTAGCATCGGCCCCGAAGGTTCGCCTACATCCTATACCTTTGAACGGGTTACCAATGCCGGTGCTGCTCAGGGTATCTGGACCGGTCAGCTTGCCGTCAGCACTACTGTTGTTGGCAACTCGGTTGCTGCAACTTATACGACCGATCTCACTTTTGTAGTTGGCAATGATGGCCGATTAACCTCGATTCTGGGCAGTAAGATCTCAGGTTTCAAGAGCGGGAACTTTTTGATTGGCAGCAATGGAGCCGCACACGGAGCTTTCCGTACCGGCACTATGGCCTCAACAGCGCCATGGACTTATTTCGCCGTTGATGGCGTCGTGACCGGTGACGAATTCAAAGGCAAAATTCACATTCCCATCGATCAGGGTTACGACGCGCCGGTTGTGTTGCGTCGTCTGGCTCCTGGTTCCAGAATTCCGACCATGAGCGACCTTGTCGGCACCTGGGAATTAATGCGCTCGATTAATCCGAATGGCCAGATAGTCGAATATCTGCCGAGTGCCAGTGGAAAGCGTTTTTCCTACAGCGTTGCAATCGATGGCAAAGCAACTTTGCAGGAATATGAAACCCAGCAGACCGCTGCAGGCATCCAGTTTCTTGATACCCCTGTTCTGGCTGCAAGAAACAGCACCTGGGTACTGAATGGTTCGACAATCGTTGAAACGCACTCGAACAACGTTGTGTGTCACTATCAACCGGTCATGCTTCCCGATGGTAATCTCAGGTTCGTTAAGAGTTATGCCTCAGAAGAGCATGACGACATTGGATTCACCTTTATCTGGCAGCGCAGAATCACCAATAATTCTCTGCTGGCCGGGCCATGGCTTCTCAAGCCCGCTAAAGACCCGGGTTTGAATCTTGGCGTGCCTTACACAGGTCCTTCTCTGCTGAAAGATTTCCCGCGAACCTTCTATATGGTGAACGATGGTGCCGGCCTGCTGGCTGAATTTGGTTCCATTTCAAACGGAGGCGGAACCTATCAGGTCGATTCAAACGGTTCTTGGTCAATGACCATAGATCCAACGACTGACCCATTCATTGTCAACGGTTATGTGAACGGCCTCAGCGGTTCATGGAACGTTGCCGGCACCGCTTTGGGCGGCACTCTCGAGCGCGTTGTCAACCCGGCACTTGGCCAGGGCAGCTGGAGCGGCTCTCTCA
>CAZPCO010000303.1:0-4715 GCA_964585025.1 uncultured bacterium
AGCTTTCTGAAGAACTCGACAAGGCCGTCTGGTCATTGACCAAAGGTCAGTTCACCGCCCCGATCCACACTCCATACGGATACGTGATCGCTCTCCTCGAAGAAAACGAAATTCCGGGCGTAAAAGCCTCTCTGACTCCTGAAGTCACCTCACAGCTCAAGAAAAAGCTGCGCAACGACTACCAGGAAGAACTCTGGTCCTACTTCGTCAAGGGCTTGAGCAGCAAGGCTTACGTGGTACGCCACCCCGAAGTTCTCAATCTTCTCTGAACCAACACAGCGCACGCCCCGGGCTATGCCCGGGGCGTGTCTGTTTATAAACACAACCGGAGCAAATGATGCGACTCGACAAGTATCTGCAGGTTACCGGCCTGATAAAACGCCGCGCCCTCGCCAACGAGGCATGCAAACTCGGCCTGATCACGGTCAACGAGATCGTGGCCAAACCCACCCGCGAAATCACCGTCGGTGATGTCATCGAGATCAAACTTGCGCGACGGGAGATGACCGTCAAAGTACTGCAGCTCATACAGGGCAATTCTCTGAAAAAAGCGCTGCGGCATGAATACATTGCGATTCTGCGCGATGTCGAACGCCGCCCTGAAGAGACTGAAGACTTCTGGAAGGACGACAAAGATGACCCGGATGCATAAACCGCCAACGCGGCAGCCAGATTTTATCAGAGCCAAAAAATCTCTCGGACAGAACTTCTGCATCGACGAACGCATACCTGCGGAGATAATCATGCGCCTGGCTGCCACCCCGGAGCACCAGATCTGGGAAATAGGACCCGGCAAGGGAGCTCTGACCGCTCAGCTTGCAGCAACCGGAGCTCAAATGCAGCTGTTCGAAATAGACGAACGCCTGCGCGAGTCTCTAGAAAATGATTTTCCTCAGGCCAAAATCACCTGGGGCGACTTTCTCGAGCTGCCAGATACAGCTCTGCCCACGGTTAACAGGCCACTGCTCGTCTGTGGCAATCTGCCTTATTATTGCGGCACTCCGATCATCAGAAGATTTCTGGAAAACGGGCCGCAGGCTGAACGCCTGGTTTTTCTGTTGCAACAGGAAGTAGCGGTAAAGGCAGCGGCGCCATGCAACCACAGTGAATACAGTTTTCTTTCACTGCACACGGCATTTTTCTCCCGCGCCACCCTGGGCGGTACTTACCCGCCTTCGTCGTTCGCGCCGCCACCCAAGATCAATAGTTCTATTCTGGTTCTTGAACCTTTAACGCTTGGCGAATCAGACAGACAGCGACGGTTCAAAGCATTGAAGGGCGCATCATTTCTTTTCAATCAGCGTCGCAAGATGGCCATGCCTCTGCTGCGCCGCCAGTTCAAGGACATCGACTGGGAAGAACGCTTTACCCGACTGGGCATCGATGCTAAAGCCCGCCCGGAGAACATAACTCCGGAGCAGATGCTGGAACTGTTCGCTCCGGCCGGAGAATGAGCCGGAACGAACCGAGGGTTCGCCTCAGGCCTGCTGCATCGCCAAACCTGCCGGGGTTTCACGGGCGGTTTTGAAACCGGTCAAATGCTGAACTGTCATGCCGGCCAGGGTCAGACCGAAAATTGCCGGCATATAGCTGATCGTTCCCTGAATCATGCGTTCCCGGCCACGCACCAGTGAAGGTTCCTTCTGATCTGCGGGAACAATGGTATGAGAAAAAGGCATAATGGGCGGCTCGATCGAATACACAACCTTGAAGCCGGTTTCGATGTCATGGCCGCGCAGTATTTTGCGTACCCGCCGCGCCAGCGGGCAGATGTTCGATTCTGAGATATCACCAACCCGCACCTGCGAAGGATCTATCTTGCCTGCAGCGCCCATAGCCGAAAACAAGGGCAATCCGAGGTGCAGGCAATCAACTATCAGTCTGATCTTCGGGTTGAACGAGTCGATGGCGTCAACGACCGCCGAGAACTCCCTTTTCAGCAATTCGGCGCTGTTTTCTTCGCTGAAGAACGCCTGAACTGCATGAATACGGCATTCCGGATTTATTCCGACAATGCGTTCAGCCATCACTTCGACCTTGGGGCGGCCAACAGTGCTGGTTAAAGCTATATTCTGGCGGTTGATGTTGGTGGTATTGACCTGATCGAAATCGACGATGGTCAATTCGCCGATTCCAGCCCGGGCAAGAGCTTCAGCGGTATAAGAACCGACTCCGCCCAGGCCAAAAACAGCAACATGGCTGCGGAGTAGTTTATTGTGGGCTTCTTCACCCAGCAGCAGGTCGGTACGATGAAAGCGGTTATCCATTTAATATCCCTTTAACAATATGAGGAGAGCTGCGAGCCAAGACCGGTATCTGTAAGTCAGAATTTCAAGGATTGCGCACAAAAACCCGCAAAGCATTGATGTACAGTATTTCGGAAAGTTTTTCAACTCTGACGCCGGTGATTTCAGCAATCCTGGCCCCAATTGCCGGAAGCGCGGCCGGTTCGTTACATAGCTGTGGCCAGCCCGGCAAGGGCATATCGGGTGCATCAGTCTCAAGCAGCAGTGCCTGAAGCGGTATAGCCGCAAAGAGTCGGCGAAGCTTTTCCGGATGCCGCAGAGATGAGGCTGAAAGAGAAATCAGCCCGCCGGCAGCAACAAAGGCCGCAGCCATTTCGACCGAACCGGACCACGAGTGCATGACAAAACCAGCCTGCAGGTTGGCAGCACGCAACAACTCCAGTGCAAGCTGCATGTGGCCGACCAGATGAACGATCACCGGCAGCGCCTGCTGCCGTGCCAGCTGCAGCTGCCTGAGAAATATTTCTTTCTGCCGCCCGGGTTGCGATGCAATCCGGCGGTCGAGCCCGCATTCACCGATGGCCGCGGGAATAGCCTGACCGGGTTTCCAGGGCGGACAATCATCAGACCAGCTGTCGACATCGTCGATGAAGGCCGGGTGAACTCCCCAGGCGTTGAGAATTTTGCCATCACGCAGCGATTCGCAGCATGATTGCGGGCAACCCGTCACTCCCGGGACAAGAATATGGTCGACACCGGCTGCAATTGCACGGCGCAACGCTTCTTCTGCCGACAACGCAGGCGGCAGCCGGTCAATATGACAATGGGTATCGAACCAGCGCATAAGGCTCCCGGAAAATAATTGTTTACTCCGAGCGTATTTCAGTGCGGTGCGGATGTCAAGCCCGTCTCAGCCGATGAGGGCCTTTTTCAGCCAGGCGTGCCAGCCGGGGGTTTTGTCGAGCAACGAAAGCTTGGCGGTGCTGATGGTGCGGCCCAGCTCGACCAGTCTTTGCAGGCGAAGACTGGTGCTCTCTGCCGCTCCGACCTTCAGAGGCACGATTTTTACCGGCGCGAGCTGTCTTGCCTCACGCGCCCAGCGATAATGGATGTTTTCACAAAGAGCGTTTTCCAGCGCATTCTGCAGCTGCGGAAGGTGGCATTCAGCTTCATCGGCCGGCAGAAAGGCATAATAGCCCGGAAGCAGCGGTAACTCCGGTTTTTCAGGAGCAAGCCAGGCACGTGTTTTTGCACCAAACAGCCTGGTGAATATCGCTCTGACGTGTTCAGACGCGAGCTTTTCGCCGCAGAGGTCTGAAACGAAGGCTTCTTTGCCGATGAAGGCCAGACAGGGCAGATTGTGCCACCAGCCACGCATCTCGACGATATCATGAAGCCGGTAGCGGTATAACCCGCCAGCGGTAGTCATAATCACCCGGTAACGCTGCCCAAACTGCAGTTCATGCGCCAGAAGAATTTCTCCCCTGCCCTCTTCGCCGGTTTCAAATTCGAAAAATGCCGATCTGGTTGCCAGCACCGGCGCGACGGCTCCAACCCGAGGCACTGTCACCGGACCTTCGGTGGCAAGTATTCCTTTGGTCTGAAAAACTGCATCAGGAAAAAAGCTTCGCAGATACCCGGCACCCTCGGCAGCTTCTGCTTCAGACCAGCTGGATAACAGAGCCATCTTCGGCCAGAGAGTTCTGGCAAATTCAGGCAGGTCAGCTGCCTGCAGATATTGCATTGCCAGCCGGAATCTGGCAACGGAAACATCGGAAGGTTGCGCCCGCCACAATGGCAGCTCCGGGCCCGGGTTTCCTGAAGGCGAAGGCGGCCGGCAGGTTCCGGCACGCAGATCTTCAACCAGCAGCGAAGCCAGTTCAGAAAGCGAATCGACAAGAGAGGTAAACAAGGTAGGGTTCCACAATGAAATCAGACGCATTTGCGGCTGTCTTATCAGAGCAAGCAGAGTGACGTAACGCCAGACTGCCGGATCTGCCAGTTTTGCGGCATCTTCTGGGATTACGGTCAGCAATTTGATCAGAGGCCGGGCCCAGGCACCAAAATAATCGGAATCGGCAGCAAAACCTATCGGTATGCCTCCGGTCGTCTGCCTTTGCTCAGACTGGCGCGGTGAAACGACCCAGTAGGCCGGTCCACCCCAGATGCCTGCATAATTAGCGTGCAGATCGACAAGCCATGGGTACAATGCCCGATTGAATGCCTGCTGCAATGCTGCCGTGTAGGGAATCAATCTGATTCCACTGCTGGTGCCGCTTGTTTCTTCGAACAGTCGCACCGGCTCGTCGGTCAGAACCGCCGAATCACCTGCGGCAGCGCGATCGATCCATGGCTTCAGATCATCATAATCGTGAACCGGCACGCGTCGACGATACTCCTCCACACTGCGCAACGATTTGAAGTCGTATTGCCGGCCAAAATCAGCAGACGCGGCACCCTGCAGTATCC
>CAZPCO010000304.1:0-4705 GCA_964585025.1 uncultured bacterium
ATATCATTCAAATAACTCTCAAAGAACCTGCAGTTTTTTCGCAAAAAGATCAACCTGTGGTAAAATTATACTGTGAAGGTGATTCAGTTCCGTAAAGTGGCCTGACTAAAACAGAATGAACGGCCGGTATTTATTGAACAAGCACAAAGACATAGACAAATACTTATTTGAGCAGTTTGCGAGTTATCTTCAGGCTCTGGAACAAGATCTGACAGAAGGAAACAATCTGAATCAAACCTTGTCGAACATATTGACCAGCAGAATTCTGTTCTTTGGTCCTATTTCTCCTGGCTTATTGAGGCTTCAGGGAGCACAGTTCTGTTTTATTCGTCAGTGTCTGGTGAGGCAAGAGCAAAACTGAATACGATGTCTTAGCCGTTGAGTTCGCTCGGTAGTAATAAAAAAGGGGCATGAAAAATGGGATTTATTGAAAAAATGACTATAGGCGCAAAGCTGTTTTTGAGCTTCGGCATCATTCTTGTGTTGATGGCTGTTCTTGCTTACAACGGCTATAGTGGAGCCAGCATCCTGGGAGAAAAGCTTGATAATGTACTCAAAGTCAGAATCCTGATCACCAATATGCTGTTGAATTCCGACCGCGACCTTCAGCAGCTTCTTGTTTCCGAACGGACTCTTATGTTCACTGAACCGGGTACCGACACGTTCAAAAATCTCGTAAAAGATATCGAAACCAATATGGCCCAGGCAAAGGAGCGCTCCGAAAAGGCATTTGCAGTGGTAAGCCATCCAGACGGGATCAAACTTGTAGCGAAATTCCGCCTTGACTTTGCCGACTGGGAAAAAAATTCGCGAAAGGTTCTCGAAGCGTGCAATGCAGGTGCTGCAAAGCGGGCCGAGGCTATTTCCCTTTCGCAACAGGCAGCCGGAAAGTTTGAAATCATGCGCGAAAATCTCAATGGCCTTCAGGAGCTTAATGACAGCATCATTGCCCAGACTGAAAAAGAAGCGGCCGAAGTATTCCAGAGCGTTTTGAGAAGCATCGGTCTGATGCTCACAAGTGCCTTTCTGATCGCCTTCTTTATGGGCTTATCGCTTTCGAGAAATATCGGCGGCATTCTTTCGGCACTGAAAGCTGAGATGCAAATGCTTATTGAAGGTGCAGTAACAGGCAAACTCTCTCTTCGCGGTCGCGCAGAGCTGATCAACTTTGAATTCAGAGCTATCGTCGAGGGGGTAAACAAACTCCTCGATGCTCTGATCGGGCCCCTGAATGTTTCGGCCTCATATATTGACCGCATTGCCAAAGGTGATATCCCCCCGAAAATTACCGATACCTATTATGGCGATTTCAATGAAATCAAAATCAATCTGAATAACTGCATCGACAACGTTTCTTCACTGGTTGCCGATGCCAATATGCTGGCTCACGCCACTCTGGATGGGAGACTGGAAATACGCGCAGATGCAGGGAGACATCAGGGTGATTTCCGGGCTATCATCGATGGCGTGAATAAGTCGCTCGATGCGGTCATTGCCCCGCTCAAGGTTCAGGCAGACTATATCGGCAGGATTTCCCGTGGTGAAATCCCGCCTGAAATTACTGAGACCTACAATGGCGAATTCAACGACATAAAAAACAACCTGAATAATTGTGTTAAAAACCTGACCAATGTTGCGCTTGAAATCAAAACAGCGGCAGATAACGTCGCCAATGGCAGCAACGAACTCTCAGCCAGCGCTGAACAACTCTCGAGCGGTGCCAATGACCAGGCCAGTGCCGCCGAAGAAGTGTCTTCCTCAATGGAAGAAATGGGTTCTAACATTCAGCAGAACGCCGACAACGCCTCGCAAACCGAACGAATTGCCAAAAAGGCCGCCGAAGACGCGCTGGCCGGTGGCAAAGCCGTTGCCGAAACCGTCGCCGCAATGAACGAAATTGCATCCAAGATCGCCATCATCGAAGAAATAGCCCGCCAGACCAACCTGCTGGCCCTCAACGCTGCAATTGAAGCAGCAAGAGCCGGGGAACACGGGAAAGGCTTTGCCGTCGTTGCTTCTGAAGTACGCAAACTTGCTGAACGCAGCCAGCTGGCTGCCGGGGAAATCCGCAATCTTTCCGCTTCAAGCGTTCAGATTGCCGGCCGGGCCGGCGAAATGCTCGCCCAGATCGTTCCTGATATTCAGAAAACTTCTGAACTGATCCAGGAAATCAGTATTGCCTGCCGCGAACAGAACTCTGGTACTGATCAGATCAACAAAGCGATCCAGCAGCTCGATTCAGTTATTCAGCAGAATGCGGGCGCCTCCGAAGAACTCGCGTCCACTTCCGAAGAAATGTCTTCTCAGGCAGAACAGATGCGATCGGTCATCGCTTTCTTCAAAATTCAGGGGGCAGCAGCGGCGCAGAAAACCAGATCCACGGTTAAAAACGCTGCCCGGCCGACCGCTCACCATACCGGCACGCATGATCAGCCCGGAAAAACAGGCAATGCCAAACCCCAGACAAACAAGAGCGGTGACACTGGCATGAAAAAGGGTGGCGTCAGCCTGAAATTGGGTTCTGACAGCGACACACATGATACCGACTTCGAAAAATACTGATTTCCGTAAGCCTGCTCCGCCTGCGGAGCAGGCTTGTCGATAGTTCACAACGGGCAAAAATATCTACCGGGTAGTCAGAGTGGTAATCCGCAGCTTTTCGGCACCGGTAAGCTGAGTTTCGAAAACAATCTCAGTCTTGAGGCTTGCCAGCTCAGCCGGCACGGTCGGCATGTTTGAACGCCCGCTCTTATAATTGATCGACTCGATGAGAATCAGACGATTGTAAGCAGCCAGCTCAAGCATTTCTTTGACCTTGCCGGCCTTTTCGACCAGGTATTTTGCACCGACAGCGCTGTAGCGCAACGGAATATACATTGTCGGCCGCGCGCAAACCAGAATACTCTCTTCTCCGGCATTCAGCCTGAGAAGTTCCTGCCTGACCCATTTAAATTCGCGAAAAAGCGCAATCCAGTTGGTCACTCTGATTCCTGAAACGGCCGGCCAGCTGGTAATCAGCAACAAAAACGCAAAACCGACCGCAACGATTGATTTTTGCCCAACCGGATTTTTCCACCTCGAAATGCCTGCCAATGCATGCAGAAACAGGATAATCAGAGCTGGAAGCAGCATTACCACCAGCCGGGAAGTATATGGATTGACCGGATTTCCCTGAGTGTAAAATAGTCTGGCAACCAGATGCAGAGCAAAAAAAAGACCGGTCGCAATTTCCAGAATGCGACGCTGACAGATTTTTGCGGCATCAGAAAGCGAAACCAGCCACAGGATAAGTCCAACCGGGAAAACCGCCAACAGCATGGGTCCGATGAACCGGCAATATTCAATCGAGGTGAAGTATTCAATCCAGCCTGATAGATTTGGTAGAAAATTGGCCACAGAAAAGGCATCTTCAATATTCTTAACCTGAAAACTGCCCGTATCGAAAGTCAGCCGCCGCAGCCACAGCGCCGGAACAAGCAACAGCGGGAAGCTCCATATCGCCCTGCCGGAAAGACCAGAATCTGCATCAGACCGGTAATACAGTATAAACGGCAGGAAACAGACAACGCCCAGTATCGACTCATAACGTGAATATGCCAGCAGCAGTAATAAAGCAATGACAACGCCGGCACCAACCCGGCGATCTGCAAAACATTCGACCGCGATGAGCAGTGCCAGCCCCAGAGCCAGATTATAAATCTCAAAACCTGCGGAACAGACTGATTGAACGAAAGCCGGAAAAGCCGCCAGCAGCAGCATTGCCACTATGCCGTAAATTTTTCCGGCATGCTTCTGGACAAGAAGATAAAGCAGAATCAGGGCCACCCAGGCTAACAGGAGGTTCAATGCGAAAGGATTTGCCACCCGATAACCGACCAGCCCATGCAGCAATGACAGAGCAAATGGGTAACCGGCCGGCCGCATTTCAGTCTTGAAAGTTATTCCATCGCGGAGACCCTGATAATAATACAGCGCTTCAAGAGGCAATCGGGTTTTAAGATTCTCGTGCATTTCGAGTGAAACACCAAGAAGGTTGGTTTCATCGGCGAGAATCCTGAAATCTGGCGGACTGACCAGAGCGGCTCCGGCAACCAACAGCATGGCAAGTATGCCAGCCGGCCAGTGCCGTCTGCAAATCTGGCGCAGATCGAAGGCTGCCACTGCAGAAACCAGCGATGCCGCAGCCAGAATCATTATCGCCAGCATAAAAAACCAGGTCAGATTCTGATAAAAAGCCTCAGTCTGCGCCAGATCCGGAAGAATTCCGGCCAGAATTGCCAGAATGGTCGAAATCACAACAACAGCCAGGTCAATTTTCATATCCGGCTCATTTCTGGAATTCCGGCATATATCTTGATATGCGCAGAATCCGGTTTATCGAAAGCTGAGATTCATAAAGTTTTTCCAGCTTGAGGTTGCCGGTAACGGCTGTGTTCTCTACGGCTTTACCTGTAGTGGTTTCGATTTTCTGAACAACCAGCAGATATCTCCAGGTGCGATTCTCAAGATCGCGCATGACACTGTCGAAGTTGGCATTGAGATGAGCGATGGTAAAAGAGCTGTAAGACAGCGGCACCATCGCATTCGACTGATCGGTAACGATGACGTAGTCTTTTTTATCGGTGAATTCGCGCTGCAGGAATTCGCGAACCGTTTTGAACTCACGATAGAAAAGTATATCTCTGACCGCCAGATTCTGCCCGGC
>CAZPCO010000305.1:0-4670 GCA_964585025.1 uncultured bacterium
TGACGACAAGGGCATGAACACCGAAGAAGCACTCGTGCTGCGCGAAATCATTTCCAGAAAATGCGGCGTCGAAATTCATGACAAAAAAGCTCTCGAGCAGAAATTGTCGCGCAATCTCGGCCGTTTCTTCATCACCTCCTGGATTGAATATTATCATTGCCTCAGATACGGTGCCGAAGAAGGCAGTGACCTTCTTAACAGCCTCTACGATTCAATTACCAACCCGGTAACTGAATTCTTCGGAGAAGCAAAACAGAGCGCCGTCATGGTTTCGACGATTCTGCCGGAATTGATTGAAAACCGTGTCAAAGAAGGTGCCAGCGAGATCAAGATTCTCTGCTGTGGCGTATCATTCGGTCCGGAAGCTTATTCCGTCGCCATGAGCGTTCTTGAAGACCTGCATTCGGATAAGGCCAAAGTCAGGGTCATCGGCACCGACATTTCGCACATCTGTCTGAATACCGCCAAACGCGGCATCTACAAGCGTGAAATGTTCCGGCAGGTCGACCAGAAATACACCGATCTGTATTTTGAAGATGACCGCGGCGATCTGCGGGTTAAAGACCAGGTCAAGAATCTGGTTGATTTCAAATACACCAATGCCATCAATGCTGAAGCCATGGAAGAACTCGGTGAATTTGACGTCGTCATCTGCCGCAATCTGTTCTCTGATTTCTCGCAGAAGGCAAAGGAACGGATGGCCGAAAATGTCTACAATATTCTCGTACCGGGTGGTGTGCTGCTGATTGGTGGCAAGGAAACCCTCTACAACGTTACCAAGGCTTTCAGGCTGCAGACCTTCGACAAGGTTGTTGCCTACCGTAAGCTCTGATTAAAGCAAAAAAGCCTGCCGGCTCACGTAGCCGGCAGGCTTTTTTTTAACTTAACGGATAAGTTTCAGGGAGGTACCGGTGTTGTCTAATAAATTTCCCAGCTTGTTCTGGTAGGGGTAATCATCCAGATCACCGTTTTCAGGAAAAATTGTATCGGTAGCGGCAACTGTATCTGTCTGGTTGTATTCCCAGTTCATCATGTTTATTTGAAAACTTGAGTTTGAGGCGATATTACCAGCGGCTTTCCAGAATATCTGGTTGGTGGATGTTCCCCATAATTGGCTCATTATCCCTGGATCATAAATATTTGGATCCCTCAGAAAACCATTTTCATGCAACGTTTTCAATGCCAGGGCAATTGATGCAGCTGCGCCGGGGTGAGCAGGGTCAAAGTCATCTTGCCATGGTTGCCAGCTTGGTGAAGCTATTTGCATTAAATCAAAAGCTTCACGTATCTGGCTTAGCTCAAGGTTCAAGCAGTTCTCTTTCGATCTTATGGTTATCAGCTCTTCTTCTGGCATCAATTTTAAGGCAGCAATGCCACCAGCTACGAGCATTACCATAAGCAAAAGCAAAACAGTCCCTCTTTGTTGCCTGTAATGATAGGTTTGCATTTTTACCATTCTGTGTAATAGCGTTTGCCACTTATTGTTCTGGCCTGGTTGGGCGAAACAATTTTCTTTCCATGATGGAATGCCGTTGGGTATTCCTGGTTTATGAAAATACTTCTTTCTAATTGAACTCCGTCAAACCAGACTGCGTGTGACGCAATAGTTGGGGAAGAATTTTCAAGCGACAGGTAGGTGCGGGACGCAATCAGGGGGTCGTAAGCAAAATCGAAAGCAAAGTAAACCCGATACCATGGGTAAGGATTCGTAGTTGATGGCTGAATGGTATCAAGAATACCCGCTTTAACAATGCCGGGGCCAAAAGTGGTCAGCGTTGCGTCAGAGTTAAATTCAATGCCCAGGGACTGGGTGGTGTTGACATTCGCTTCGTCACGACCGATCAGTACCAGCCTTGCTGAGCCAGTTGCTGGGCAGATATAGGCAGAAAGGAAATATCTCTGCGCGGGTGCCGGGAAAGTAGTTGTGGCAATATTTTGAAAAACGCTGTCACTGGTAAAATTCTGGGCCCCACCAGCTGTTATCTCACATGTGAATTCACAGACATCGCTTGCTGAACCCCCGTCTGTGAAAGTTTGCAGAGTGCCGAAATATATTCCGTCTGCCTGCCCGCCAGCAACCGGCCCAATTCGAAAAGATGCGTTGCCAGTTTGACCAGGCGGCAGAGGGTTGGGAAGAATTGTGCTGGAACCGGTTATAGTGCCTGCTGAAATAGAATGTCCAAGACCATCGCCAAGTGAGTTAAAACTCCAGTATAGCGCGGCCTCCGTAAGATCAATGTTGCCGGTATTGGTAAATTGCACTGCTATCCATGGTGAAGTTGAACCGGCAGCAATCTGGCCGGCATTAATAATATTTTCGACAATATCAAGCCCTGAAACTGGGTTAACAGTGATGGTTGTATTGAAAGTTGCTGATGCTTCACTTGATTGTATAAGACCATCGGCGTTGCTGTCTTCCCATACTGTGTGGGTTCCGATGTAATTGCCCGGGGGCAGAGTTGCTCCGAGAACAAGCTGGGCCGTGCAGCTACGGGTATTTCCACCGCCGACCCCGAATGATGTTGCCGGAACAAATGTCACGCTTGCAACCGGAATCGTGTTAGCGCCTGATTCTAAGGGCCCGCTCGACCATTTAATACTGGTCAGAGGCACTGTTGTTTCATTTTTTATCGAAAAAGTCTGGGAAACTGTTTGCCAGGGGTTTTTGCTGCCGAAAGCTACCGGGTTGGTAACAGACAGTTTTTTGAAACCGACACTAACGATGATCTCGAACAGACAGGATTCTTCATTGGCAGAATACAAGCCATCGGCACCGCTGTAATCATCGAATATTCTCTGGTAACCACGATATGTGCCATCAGCTCTCGGGTAACCAACTATCAGGGTCACAGTTGCCAGTTTGGCTGTGCCAACTGGCATATAGCCCAGTGATGTGAATGAGAGACTGCCAGCCGGGATAATATTGCCAAGGTTTATCATATGTGAGGCCACTGGTGTTGCCAGGTCAAGATCAGTGTTACCGACGTTGACAACTTCAAAAACACCTTCAACGGTAGTGTTTGAAAGGGTCCAGCCAAGATTAAGCGGGTTCTGCACGACCTTGATAACCTTCTTTGAGTTGACGGTAAGCAGAAGATTAACACTGTCGCTCATTTCGCCGGCATCAAGCAGGTTGTTATTGTTGGGGTCTTCCCATACGGTCAGGGTGCCAGAGTAGGTCGCAGGAGCGCAACCATCAGGAACCTCAACCTGCCAGTTGCAGCTTTTTGTCTGACCAATAGATAACCCGCCGATTGGAACAGGATTGACAACATTTGCTGTGCTTATAATGTCTGGCGGGCCAGCAATCACGGGTGTCAGGTCGCTGGTAACCGCCTTTGCATTGGTGATTATAAGATCGCCAACGTTTTTAACCATAAACTGAATTGAGGTTGATGGCTGAGCAGGGTTGCCGATGGAGCTCAGCGTGGTTTCAATTATATCAATTACCATTGAGCCGATCTGACATTTGAGGGTAAAGGTATCGTCTGGTTCCAATGCTGTCTTCAGGCTGTCTGAATTGTCATCGTTGAAAAGCCAGTAATGAGGTGCAATGCTCAGGTATGAGCCGCTGGCCTGTGCAAGAGGAATGGAAAGTCTGATGTCGTGAGTAAAAAAGGCGCCTGTTGCTATAGAGAACGGCTCTGACGGAGGGAAACTGGCGTTATCTGCAAGCAAAACCTTGATTCCGTCTCGAAGATCTGATTTGATCCAACGCAAGTCCGGTAATTCTGTATTGCCAATATTGCGGCAATCAAGCTGAATCGTGCGGGTTGTGCCGGGAACAATGCCGCCCATGTTAACGTTATCAAGAAAAACCTCAATCTTGCGAAGCTGAGGAACGACAAGAGAAAGTGTAACTGATGCCGAGGCTTCGTCAGCATCACACATGCTATTTGAATTCCGATCCTCATAAATCCACTGCTTACCGGTATAAGTGCCGGCTATGGTGCCTGAAGGTACAGCCACGGTCGCAGTAGCAATGCGTGATTCGCCTTCCGGGATAACTGTTTCAAGGGAAATCAGAATTTCGCTGGTTGGGATACTATTGCCAGAACCATCAGCAAGTGCCTGCAGCAAAACATGAAGATTATCAAGAGAAACCTGCCCGGTATTGGTGACGGTTGTCTGTTCGCTTATTGTCACAGCAGGTGTGCCAATACCCATGTCAAGAATATCGGGAGAAATGGTTAAACTGGCCGCCCCCACCTCGATTCTGATCATAAAAGAATCGCTGGCTTCGTTGCTGTCTATAATATGATCGCCGTTCATATCATTCCACAGGGTCCAGGTGGCAATGTAAGTGTCGGCCGGGCCAACTGTAAGGGTAGCTACCACATCAGCCACAAGATAAGCTTCTGTAGCCAGGCTTGTAAAAGTGGCCGGGGTAATTCCTATGGGAAAAGAGTTGCTGCCAAGTATTTGTTTAAACTCAAGCCCCGTAAGGTTAACATTGCCGGCATTAAATGCCTGAACAGGCACAGCATTTGTGGTCATGCCAACATCCCAGTTGCCAAGGTCTATAAGATCTTCGACTACCTCTATTTGTCGTGTTTCGGGAACCACAACACGAACCTGAAAGAAATCAACGGGTTCTGCAAGTCCGCTTAGATCTCTGACCAGATTATTATTGACATCATCATAGATTGCCATGGTGGCAATATAGGTTC
>CAZPCO010000306.1:0-4634 GCA_964585025.1 uncultured bacterium
ACGGCGCAGTTCTGTGACATCATTGATGATCAACCCGACGGTCAAAGGGCCAGAGGCATCGTATGACACCGGGTAGGCATTCACCTGCCAGAAAAAATCAGCATTAGAGCATGCAAAGGCTATTTCGTTACCCAGAGCAGGTAGCTTCTGGTCTATTACCTGCCCGATAATTACTTTCAATTTTGCGGCAACATCTGGAAAAAGCTCATCGATATGAAGGCCCGGGCAGTCGGAAGATTTTTTCCCGGCAAAATCGGCAAAGCGCTGGTTAATTCTGATCAGACGCATGTCTGAGCCGATTGATGCCATGCAGACCGGCGCAGAATGATAAATCTGCTGGAGAAAGCTCAAGGCCTCACAGGCAGCCCCACAAGGAATAATCTCATCAGTTCCCTCAAGGTATGGCGATGTATTATGCATGGTGTAAATTATAAAATACTTTTTGCTGTCACGCTACTGGCAAAACAGAATTGAGTTGAAAAAATCGACCGAACCATGTATTTTGCAGAGGTCGTTTTAACACGTTTTCGGAGGAATTACTGAAATGATCAATCCAAGTCGCCTGACCGATGAACAGGTACTCAAGCTGCGCGCTGAAAAAATCGAACTCAACCGCAAATCACGTCGTCAGACCGGCATGAAGGTTGCCTGTGCAGGAAAAAGCCAGGGTCTTCTCGAATGCCAGACCGCCGAAGGCCGTTGCCCTGATTACGATATCTGTCACGCTGAATGATTTTTTCCTGACTTGAAAAAAAGCTCCCTGAAGCCTGTTCATGGTGTTTCAGGGAGCGCGTTTTTGCGAAAAGGTTTATAAATCAGGGTTTTTCAACCTGAATGCCCGGGTTGCGGACAGCCTCTATACGCAGGTCGACATCACTCGGAGTAAAAAACATGCTGGCATTGCTGCGCCCGAGTTTTTCGATGTAATCGACTTTTTTCAAAGTGTTGAAAATGTGGATTTTTTCTTTTTCCGAGAGCGAATCTGCAAGCAGTTCGAAAAATTTCGCAACCCTGACCGCTTCACATTCTCCGTGCATTTCAGCCTCTTTGATGGCGTTGGTTCGCTGTATCTGGATCAGTTCACCCTTCTGGCGTTCGATATCCAGGTTGCCTTTGACCTCGTTGAGTTTGACCTCATTTTCGCTCTGCTGCTTCAGAAGGCGATTGAGGCGGTTAGTGGTTTCCTGGATTATCTCCTGAAGAATAACCTGGGTGCTTTCTTCTTTGCAGCCGACCGAACGGACTTCGACAGAATGAATCTTGACGCCTCGCTGGGTATAGAAAGGATCACTTGTGTCGTTGATCGCTTCCTTGACGATGTCGTTGAAACTGTCTAAAAATGCCTCAAGAGTCGATTTGGATACCGACTGAATGATCATGCTGCGCGCATGCGAACAGATATCGCCAGGTGCGTCATCAGTCGTCTTGATCATTGTTTCAATGCTGTCTATCTGCCAGAAAAACGTGACGCCGAGAATGAGTTCGACGTTATCCTTGGTTCGCACCCCGAATTCATACCACATGAACTTTGGCCTTGAATCGATATGAGTGATTTTGAGATCGCGCTTTTCTTTATGAATGCCAGATGACCAGTTCATGGCAACCAGAGTTTCATATGGCTGCAGGAAAAATGCATTCTCGGTCTGGCTGCCGCTGACGATGCGGAACCGGCCGTCTTTGCCCTTGATGATCACCGATTGATGGCTCTCCAGCAGAATTTTTCTTCGCACATCCTCTATCTCTTCCGTGGCCGCCGGAAAAAAAACCTGGTTTTTTGTTACCAGTTTCAGTGAGCCGTCGTTGATGTTACGAACCAGAACTGCAGTATGTTCGTCGATGTTCACCCCTTTGGCCGGCTTTTCGAGAACTTCTTCATTGGCGCTCAGAACCACATGGTTAGGCCCGGTAACAACCCTGATGATACCGGTAGAGCGATCTATCAGCCTTACATACTCGTTCTGCTGCAGAACGATGACATCGTATTTTTTCAGCAGTTCTTCGTAGGCCTGCAGAAAGAAAAAACTGGGGCCCTTTTCGACTCTTATTTCACCGGTCAGCAGGTCGCGGATTTTAACGAATTCTGTCGGTGTCAGACTGACGCCAAGCCTGATTCTTGCGCTGACGAAAGGTTTGACAAACACCTGACCCGGGCCGTTGACCACCCATTTTTTTGTGAATCCTTCCAGAACCAGCTGTTCTTCCTCTTTCAGAAAATAGATCCATGGAATTATCATCTTCTTATACTCCTGGCGGATTTTTCTTGATTATAACCCGATTTAGCAACCCTTTGAACAAAAAAGACTTTACTGGTTGAAGCAGGAAAAAAAATCCTTTAAGCTGTGTACCTGGAGAATAATCATGAATGATTCACTTTGGAAAGGCCTGTTTGGCGTTCTTGCCGGTTTGTTTACCATGTTTTGTGCATACAAAGACTTCGACTGGTTTATGGAACATCGCAAAGCTGCATTTTTTGTCAATCTCTTCGGTCGGGACGGGGCCAGAGTCTTTTATGGCATTCTCGGTCTGTTACTGCTTTTTCTTGGAGTAGCGATCGGCATCAAATGATGTTTGACCACCAGGTTGTGAGGTCATGGCGCTGAAATCAAGGCCGATTTTGCGCAGCACCGAACAAAATTCTTCGCTGGCGCAGGCTGTCAGAACTAGCGGTTGTTGCGTAACCGGATGATTGAATCGGATGGTTCCGGCATGCAGCATCAGACGCCGGCAACCGGCATATTCAGCCAGCATGCGGTTGTGATAGCCGTCTCCATGCTGATGATCTCCGACAACAGGGTGATATATGTGCTTCAGGTGCCGGCGTATTTGTCGGTTGCGTCCTGTATGAGGGGTTACCTGCAGCAGAGAGTAACGAGCGGAAGGGTGGGGGCGTACTGCGACCGGCACCTCGCTGGTCGCAACCCGGAAAAATTCGGTAACTGCTTCCCTGGCAGGGTTTTCTTTGCGATGGCCAGGGTCGGTGATTTTATCCCAGAGATCTTTCAGGGGGTAATCTATGATCTCATGTTCAGAAGTCCAGCCTCTGACCAGGGCCCAGTAAGTCTTGACGACCTCGCGCCCGGTAAAAGAACAGGTGAGTGCTCTGGCAGTATCTGGCGAAAGGGCAAACACAAGAATTCCCGAGGTCGGTTTATCGAGTCGATGCACCGGGTAAACCCAGCGGCCGAGAAGGTCTCGCAGTTGTTTCATGGCAGACGAGGTTTCATCGCTGTCGAGATAACTGGGGTGTACCAATAGTCCGGCGGGTTTGTTAATCACCACCAGGTGCTCATCGAGAAAGATGATGTCGTCTTTGGTAAGCGCTATGGGCAGACAATCTTCGCTCATGATGTTCATGAACAGCCCCTGTTTTGTCTGATTTGTTCCGAAAGGATTGCTCCGGCGGCCGCATAGTCGATAATCCACGTAAGTCGACGCTGTGAGGCAATATAACCTGCCGGGCAGATAAAGTCAGGTTCGAACAGCAGTTTTTGTATGATCTGCTGCTTGCTCTGGCCGTTAACAAGAATAACTATTTTGCGGGCCTGCAGGATTCGTTCAAGTGTCAGGCTGAATCGTGGTTCTGGCTGATCTGGAGTTTTGAAAACTGCGAAACCACTGGCGCTGCGACGAGTCTGCCAGTCGGTGCCCGGAAAAAGTGAGGCTGTATGACCGTCGGTTCCTATGCCGAGAATGAGCAGATCGATTGGGGCAGGGGGCCTTACCGGTGCGGGTAAAAGCAGCAGGCGGTCATGATAATCATGGCACAACCGTTCGAAATTATCTTCGATTTCTGCCGCTGATGGCTCGTCAATCAGAACCGGGAAAAAGCTGCTTTGGGGCAATAGTCCTGTTGCCATCAGACTTTCTTTGATGCCGCGCTGGTTGCTGCGCTGGTTGTCTGGCGATACCATGCGTTCGTCGGTCTGCATCCAGTAACAGTTTTCGCCTCTGCCATTTCCGGCCAGAAGCGGCGCCAGACACCTGTAAACCGGGAAAGGTGTGGTTCCACCGGAAAGGCTTGTCAGAAAAGGTCGGCTTTTGTCAACTCCAATGATTGCTGCGAGAGTATGTGCGGCAGTTTTTGCATAATCCTGCTCTTGTTCTACAAGTATGAAGTCGTGTTTCAGGGGCAGCATCTACCCTCCGATGGCCGCCATTTGTGCCCGTGTTTCTCAAGCAGCCGGCAGGCTTCAACCGGGCCGTGAGTTCCGGCCTGATAGGAATGCATTGGCTGGTCACTGCTGTTCCAGCCATCGATTATCGGGTCGATAAATTTCCAGGATTCTTCGATTTCGCTGTTGCTGAGAAACAGAGCTGAGCTGCCCTGCAGAGAATCGAGCAGCAGTCGTTCGTAGGCGTCAGGGCGGTATTCGCCGAATTCGGCTTCATACGAGAATTTCAGGCCGACATCGGTCACCTGCATCTCCATTCCAGGTGGTTTTGAATTGAGCTGCAGAGTTATGCCTTCGTTCGGCTGAATTCTGATATACAGCCGATTTGGCTCGATCTGGTCGGTAATGCCTGCAAAGATCGAATGCGGCACTGGCTTGAAATTGACAACAATTTCGGTCATGTTGCGCTCCAGCCTTTTGCCTGCCTGAAGATAAAACGGCACGCCGCCCCAGCGCCAGTCA
>CAZPCO010000307.1:0-4629 GCA_964585025.1 uncultured bacterium
GTTCAAAACCTCACGGCAGGGCATTCTCAAAGTGCTGCGTGTCGAAGGTGCCGACGATGGGGCGACCGTCATTCATCTCAGCGTCGATTAAAAAAGTCTTGAAGATTCCCGCAGTCTCGAATTGCCGAGACTGCGGGAATTTTTTTTGCCGGCCGGGGCTGACGATTGTGGGAAAAAACCTTATAATATTAAGGTAAAAAATTATCAGCCCGGAGGCACCAGATGTACAGAACGGTTCTTAAACGGTCTATTGGCCTGACTCTGGCGATGTTTATCGCACTGACCACCAATGCGGCGGATTTTGACAAAGATTTTACCGCCGGCCTGAACCGGGTTGCCAAAGATGCACATCTGGCGGCACGAGCTGCCGAATCAGCAGGCCAAGGCTCCGCAGTTGCTGCTCTGGCAAGAGAATCGGCCGGTATCGATGCTTTTCAGCGCCTGGTTGCCTCAATTGAGAGCTCTG
Source organism: uncultured bacterium (assembly GCA_964585025.1). Classification (GTDB taxonomy): domain Bacteria; phylum Muiribacteriota; class Ozemobacteria; order Ozemobacterales; family Ozemobacteraceae; genus Rifleibacterium. The sequence continues at coordinate 467 of CAZPCO010000307.1, forward strand.
ACCAGATCGACAAAGCTACCGAACAGATCCGCCTCTACGGTTACCGAATATCTTCCAATGCCGAAAAGCGTGCTTTTGACCAGGGCCTGCAGATTCTTGAAACCCGGGTGAAATATCTGGCCCAGACCGAGAACCCGCAGTTGCTCGGCAAAGTTTCGCCGATGGAAGCCATCCGCAAGGAAGTTAACGCCAACTTTGTCCGCCTCCAGGACAACAATCTCATCGACAGAACCACGATGCTGGCTAGAAATGCCCGCACTGCCACGACCGTAAAACGTAATGTTTCCGGTTTGCTGGGCGCCAATGTCGTTGACGGCAATACCAATTTTTCGGTTTATGCCCCTGAAGCGACCGATGTCAAGCTGATGCTCTTCAAGACCGCCACCGAGAAGAAGGGTACCCCGTTTCAGATGCAAAAGGGCAACGATGGTGTCTGGCGCCATTCGATCAAAGGCGCTATCTATGGCACATATTATGGTTTCACCACCGATGGCCCGACTGGCCCGGGTTACCTGTTCGACCCAGAACACCTGCTTTCCGACCCCTATGCTTTCGCCAACGTCGATCATAACGGCAAAAGCGTCGTCGTCGACCGTGACTACAAATGGACAGTCACTAATTTCAAGCGCCCGGCTTCGAAAGACGCGATCATCTATGAAATGCACGTTAAAGACTATACTGCCCACAAGAGTTCCGGTGTGACCGGCCAGCATCAGGGCAAGTATCTCGGTCTGCTGCACGGAAAAGATTCCGGCAAGGTGCTCGGCCATCTGAAGGAACTCGGCGTCAACGTGCTCGAACTGATGCCGATTCATGAATTCGACAACAATTTCGCCGGCGTTACCAACCACTGGGGCTATATGACCAGCCATTTCTTCGCCCCGGAATGCTCTTATGCCTCAGGCAAAGACGGCGACGCGGTCAAGGAATTCAAAGGTCTGATAGACGGCCTGCATCGCGAAGGTTTCGCGGTCATTCTCGACGTGGTGTTCAACCATACTGCTGAAGGCGATCACCAAGGTGTGCCCCTCAATTTCAAGGGCTTCGACAACGGTGGTTACTATCGTCTGATGGACAACAACCGCAAATTTTACTGGAACGGCACCGGTTGCGGCAACGAAATGCGCACCGAAAACCCGATGACCTCGAAAATGATCGTCGACAGTCTCAAATACTGGGTCAACGAATATAAAGTAGATGGTTTCAGATTCGATCTTGGTACCATCATCGACAAGAAGACCATGCAGCGCATCATCGATGAACTGCCTCAGGATATCATTCTGACCGCCGAACCCTGGGCAGCCGACTGGCAGCGCAACCAGTGGGGCAAGAGCGATTTCCGCAACACCCGCCTCTCGAAGTGGAACGACGATTTCCGCGAAAAGATCCGGGCGATGATTAACGGCAACACCTCCCGCAATGATGTCATGACCGTTCTTGCGGGTTCATGTTTCTGGTGGACCGCCAAACCGGCCGAAAGCCTCAACTATCTTGAAGCTCACGATGGTTATACCCTCAACGACCTCTATCATGGCGACAAGAAGAAGACCCGTCTGGCTGCCATCGCTCTGCTGACCGCCCAGGGTATCCCGATGATCCATTTCGGTCAGGAATTCAACCGCAGCAAGGGCGGCAACCACAATTCCTACGACCAGGACAACAACACCAACTACATCGACTGGGCAACCAAAGAAAAGAACCGCGACATCTTCGACCTTTACAAGGGTCTGATTGCCATGCGCCTTAAATACGACAACTTCAGGCATCCGGTTGCACTCAACAACCAACAGCTCGACTGGATTCAGCCAGCCAACAACAATGGTCTCGGCATGTATCTGAAGGGCAACCCGGATTTCCTGGTGCTGTTCAACGGCGACCCGAACAACTGGGTTAACTTCAGACTGCCCCAGGCCGGCACCTGGAAAGTCGTCTGCGACGGCGAAAAGATCGAGGACGCCGGCCTCTACACCGCCGAAGGCGACTACAACGTCCCCCCGACCACCGCGGTAATCCTCAAAAAATAATACCCCTGAACCAGCAGAAACCGCTGTCCGGCCTCATGGCCCGCGACAGCGGTTTCGCCATGCGCCCGCCAAAATCTGGAACCTTGTCCGTAAACCCGCAACAGCCTTTTTCAAGTCTTGCTTTGTCGTAACACTGGTTGTTGGGTGGTTTGACAATATCTCAAAAACGAGATATTATTGTGAGCAGGAGAATGAATGCATATAATCAGCTGGGGAAAAATCAGGGATTTTATTAAAAAACACCCTGAAAGCCTATGTTCTCTGCGAACCTGGTTTGATTGTCTTGAATCTGGAAGCTACAAAGACTTGAATGATTTGCGCAAGTTGTTTCCATCGGCGGACCGGGTTCGCTTGAAGTCAGGGCAGGACCGTTATGTATTTAACGTGGGCGGGAATAATTACCGGGTAATATGCGGAATTCATTTTAACCGCGGCAAAGTTTATGTTCGTTTTGTTTTAACCCATGCGGAATACGACAAAGGAGCGTGGAAAAATGAGTAGTATTGCAAAACCGGCGCTATCAGGCAATGAAATTCAGTCGGCATGGCTGGAGTTGACCAGAAATATCCCTTTGTCGCGGATTCGCAGCAAAAAACAGTATGGTCTTGTCGTTAAAGCGATGGAATGGCTTGCTGATCTGGTAAACGACGATGCAAAGCACCCGTTGGCCGGATTGCTCGAGGTTCTGGAGGTATTAGTTGCAGACTACGATCGCGAACATCATCAGATACCAGTTATCTCAGGCGTGGAATTTTTGAAAAACCTGATGCTGGAACAAGGCATCAGGCAGGCAGATCTTCCTGAGCTTGGCAGTCAGGGCGTCGTTTCAGAGATTCTTGCGGGCAAAAGACGCTTGAACCGGCATCACGCCGAGTTGCTGGCAAAGCGGTTCTCACTGCCGGAAGAACTCTTCGCAAGAAGTTGATCAAGAGCCATGGGTGATCGAGTTTGCCGCCGTCTCATTTGCCGGTCAGCCAATACTCGTTTTTTTGTGGGTCCCGGTCGAGATAGCCGACATCGACGAGATTGCGGATGATAACATCGGGGTGGAATCTGAAATCATTTTTCCGGCAGCTGTCTACACCGTTAAGTTCAGTTTTGACTATCGTTTCTATCTCGGCACGGCTGTATCTGCGCTCATGGCTGATTTTGCAGGCTATCTGATAGAGCAGCAGCAGTTTCGGGCGCCGCAGGCTTGTGTCGTTGATGAAATTGACCGGGCCACCGGAGGGTGGAAACGGGTATTTATCGCCTTTAACCGGAACCGGTTCCAGGTTGAATGCCTGAAAAATAAAGTCGGCAACGGCACAGAGTTCTTCGGCGCTGACTGCCCTGTCGAGCATGTCGAGCGCCTGATTGGCTTTTTCCGAGGCCGGGCTTTCAAGAATTCCTGCCAGCGTGCGCCTGACCACTTTTTTCAGGCCTTTCAGCATTGCGGGTGCGGCATTCTTTTTCGCTTCGCGGCTGAGAGCCTGGGTTGCCTTTTCAAGTTCTTCAACTGCCGCGTCATATTGTATAACCTGATCTTTGACAAGGATGATACCCTGCCAGCCGAGGTCTTTCTGAGCGAGCACCGCCCGCCGGTTCCAGAGGTTGAGGTTGCTGGCCTTGTCTGCTGAAGTGACCTGTCGATCGAGTCGGCGCAGATGGTGAGGGTCGATTCGCAGGGATTTGCTGATTCCTACCGGTTGAAAGGCAACGCAGCCGTCCCAGCCGATGCTGAACCGGTCAGTGATTATAGAACCGACGAGCTCAGGCACGCATATCTGGGAATAATCACGGTCTGGGTTAATCAAAGCGGTTGTGGTAACGTAGAAATCTTCATAATTGACCTTGTAGGCGTCATCTTGACAGGCGACCGATTTTTTTACCGGCAGATGCAGAATCTGGCTGATTTTTAAATCACTCAGACTCTGCCAGCACTGGTCGCGGCTATCGGGCTTCTCGCCGATGTACACAAGCTTGCCGTTTATGGCCATAAAATCATGTTCGCAGCGGATCATTCCGGCAGGCAGAAACGATGGAAAATCATAAAATTCTTTTCTGCCGAGCAATTTGGTCATCAGCTCGTTAAAAACCTTGAGGAATTCCATGATTACTTTCAATTCAGAGTGCTGCTGAATTATCGCAAAGGCGGCA
>CAZPCO010000308.1:0-1601 GCA_964585025.1 uncultured bacterium
GCCGTCGGCATAGGAAAAAACCGGCAAAAATCTTTTCTCGTAAAGGCGATAGTAAGCATCTGCATCGATGTGACCATTGGCGACCACTGCATCCCAGTCGGCGGGCGGGGCACTTTCAGAACCGGTGTTCAACAATGCTCCGGGAACAAACAGCAGAGTGGCCGAAAAAGGTTCGGCATGAACACCAGGACTCTTATGTACGCCATCATCATATACAGTGACCGAAACTGCAATGCTGACATAGCCAAGAAGAGAAAGCTCTAACAGATTCCAGTCGCTGCCGTTTCCTTCAACGCCGCTCTCGGCAAATATCAACGGCTTCTTAGTCTGCACCAGCTTTTCCAGAAATTCATCTCTGCCAAGCCGGGCAAGATCGCTTTTTGCCAGCAGTGCCTGCAGACGCGCTCCGGCTTTTGAACCATTCTTCAGGTTGGCAAGATAATTGCTAACCCTTTCGAAAACATCCCGATGTATCAATACGCTGTAATTTCTCATATCCGCTCCTCGTGTTTCTATTGTCGCAAGGCAGAACAGAACGATCACCATCAGCCCATATAGTCTGTTCAAAGCCGTTCCTCTAACCCTGCAGTATTTCCCCTATTATATACCCTCGAGCACTTCAGCTCAATCAATTGGTTGAATCTTCACCGATCTGGCATCTTGTTGATTCCTGAGGTGTACAAGTATAATTGACAGATATTTTTGCTATGGAGGCATTTTGATGAGAAAATTTCTGGTCGTTCTGTTGATGATGAGCTTCGCTTCCCTTGCATTTGCTGGCCTGCAGGAAAAGGTTACGATGGATTTCCGAGATACTGACCTGCGTGAAATCTGCAAAATTCTGGCACAGAAGGCTGATATGGGTATCGCCATCGAAAAGTCGGCACGTGGCAATGTCACGATTTCGATCAAGAACGCTACGGTCAGAGAAGCACTGGACCTCGTCGCAGACGCTTCCGGCTTTGCCTGGGTTCAGAAAGGCAGCAACATTCTTATTTCTGATCAACGCCGGCTTTCCGGACGCACTGTTAAAGTCATTTCTCTCAAGCATATAAATGTGAACGAAGCCGCCAAAATTCTCGCCGGCGCGATTGTTGGCGACCTCAAAATTGCGACGTGCCAGCATACCAATGGCCTGATTCTCAACGGCAGCAACGCAGCAATCGAAGATTCAATGCAGATACTTGGGCATATAGATCGCCCGGCACCTCTGGTTAAGGGTTCGCTAAGGCTCATGGCCGGCGAAAAGCTGCTTGATAAATTTTACTTTCAGGCCGGGAGCGAAGAATCCGTGAAAATTTCTCAGAGATGCAAAGAAAAAACCGCCATCGCCGGCAAGAAAGCCAAGGCGCAGATTGAAGCGATCAACTGCGAAATCGTTTTTTCCGGCATTTCCCCGGCTGGTCTCGATGCCGTTGTTCACCTTGGCGTCAACCAGAACGACAAAGCCAGCAGCAAAGAAGCCGCCCGCAAATTTTCAGGCCGCTTCCAGGCCGAAAAGGGCAAACCTGTCACTGTCTTCGCGACTTCAGACTCTGAACCCCTCAAGGTCATTTTCACCTGGGAAAACTGAAAAAAACTGTGGAATGATTTCGCCAGAG
>CAZPCO010000308.1:1611-4624 GCA_964585025.1 uncultured bacterium
CTGACTTTGGCGACTCTGATCAGCTTTTCGCGAAAAGCGTAGCCCGGCAGGCATACTTCGGCGATTTTGCCTGTCTGGGCTTCGCTTCCGGGCACGCCGCCGACCGATTCGTGCACATGCGGATTAAATAGCTCACCAGGCGTAGCAAGGGTTTGCAGCCCCTGCTTTTCGAGAGTTTCTAGAAATTGCCTGGCCCAGAGTTCAAAACCGGCAGAAACCTGAGTATTGTTTTCCAATGCACCGGCATGGGCGAGGGCATTTTTTAGACTGTCGATCAGCGGCAGAAGTGCGGTCATCAGATCGGCCTTTCCTGAGTCGCCGGCCGCGGCAATTTGTTTATTGAAACGGGCCTGCTGATTCTGATAATCTTTCAGCAGCGTCTGATAGCGGTGCATAAATTCGGTTGCAAGTGCGTTGTTCATATCATTGGCCAATCCAGACTCCTGTTGCCACTGTGAGTAATACGTATATCTTACAGATCGGCAGATCATTTTTCAAGCTGCAATGGTAACAGCCGGCCCAATTACCAGTCCATCGAAAGTCAGGGCAGAAAAATCTGCAGTCTGACGTTGTCTTTGAGTGAGGATTTCAGCAGTTGAAAAAAATCTTCGAGTGCTTTATGCGCCTGACGATCGGCCTCCTGCCAAAGAAGATCATTGTTGGCCGCCCTGACCACTTCATTTTTCAGATCGGCCATCACTTCATTGCGCAATTCTTCGACGTTTGGGCCAATAAGCGGCAACCACGACCCCTTTGCCTCAACAAACAACTTTGCCGGATCATTTTGCACAAACACCATATTGCGGTCGATTTTTACCGCTGGCGCGAATATTTTCAGAGTACCGGCACTCTGGTCATACTGAAATTTCTCAAGCCCGAGTTCATCGAGCGGAATATAGAACTGCACCCTGTTATCGAGAGCTTTCACTCTTACCCGGGCTGTGCCTGTAGGTATATAGTCAAAAAAGATTCGCCCGGGCTTTTCTCTCAATATTTCGGCATCAATATTCTGGGTCATCACCACCAGTTTTTTTTCGCGTGAAAGGCTCCCAATTGTATGAGAAATTATCGTATTGACCTCTGAAGAAGGCTTTAAAGCCATGCTAAGAGCGTCGATACCGGTTTTAACCACATCGATACCGCTGCTGGCATCATTTTTAACCATAACCATCGGCAATATCCAGACTGCAGTAATAGCAAAAATAGCCACCAGAGCAACGGCCCAGATGAAATGGATAACAGGGCTCGATCGGCCATGCCCGGGCAGACTGTCTCCGCCCTTTTCAACGACCGGGATTTCTGAAGGCACAGGCGCGTCGGACCTGCCTGCCTCTTCAGATTCAGGCAATTTTTCCGTTTCCATTACCCACCTCCCAATTTCATCATTCTATTGAAGCCTGTACGACCAGCCGAATCCTATAGGCGGCTGACACCCGGGCCGGCAAGAGTACTGCGGCCGATATTGCTTCCCGTTACGGTAATCTGCGTGCCGATACGCTCTTTTAGCATGGGAACGTGCGAAATGACGCCGATCAATTTGCCGTCCTGCTGCAGACCTGCAAGAGTATCGAGAGCTAACTGCAGAGCGTCGTCGTCAAGAGTACCAAATCCCTCGTCCAGGAATAGTGAATCGACGCGAACCTTTTTACTGGCCAGCTTCGACAGACCAAGAGCCAGAGCAAGACTTACTATGAAACTCTCGCCACCTGAAAGATTTTTCGTCGAACGAATCTCACCAGCCTGATATTTGTCTATTACCTTCAACTCAAGCAGGTCTTCAGAGTCACGGGTCAACAGATACCGGCCGGTCATCTTCTCGAGCTGCTGGTTCGCCAGGCTGACAATAATACCAAAAGTAAGCCCCTGTGCAAATCGCGAATATTTCTGACCATCCCCTGAACCAATGAGGCTGTTAAGAAGATTCCATCTGCTGCATTCGCGACTTTGTCTTTCAAGTTCAGCTTTGCGGCTGCTGACAGCCAGAACAGCTCTGCGATTGTCTTCCAGCTTCTGCTTCAGCCCACCAATTGCCTCACCAAGTCTCCTGATTGTTTCAGTCTGCCCGGTAACAATTTCATGAAGCTCTGCGGCCGATCTCGAGGAAAGATTCTGTTGCCGCTCTGCTGCAAGCCTGCGTTCTCGATCCCGCAGTCTGGTTGCATTCTCCGAAACACTTGAATCAAGAACCCGGGCCTGCTCTACTAACCTCTGCCGATGCTCTTCCAAAAGACGTCCAGCCAGAAAAGCGTCTTCCCCTGAAAAACCTTTTCGCTCAAGATTCAGAGCAAAACTCTTTTCAAGACCGGCGAGCTCACCACTCCTCCGGCTAATAGACTCGTTGAGACCGTTCTTGCGGGTTATCGCATCATTTCTCTGCATTCGTGCCTGATCAGCAGCAGTCAATGCTTTCTGCAAGGCTTTTTCTGCCAAAGCAATCTGCTTGTCACTTTGTTGTTCCTCTTCATCAGGGCTTCGCTCTCCGAAAAGCATCTTTCGCTCTGTCTGCAACTGCATCATGGTCTGCTGCATAGCCAAAAGAGCATTTTTCCGGCTGTCAAGCGCCTCGGCAAGGGCTACAGCCACACCTTCCAGCCCTTTCAGATCAGCAACCAGACTCTGTATTCTGCTTTCAATATTTGTTTTCAGACCCTGGTTTTCCTGCCAGGCATGCAATCGCTTCCGAAGCGAAGCCAGCAGAGCTGCCATATCATTACCTGGAATCTCAGCGATTCCGAGACCGCCAAGTTTTTTCAGAATACCGTCACGGGCTTCCCGCATCTGTGTTTCAGCTTCACCAACAAGCACGGCTTTATCCAGAACTGCTTTGCCGGCATTTTCCAACGCCTGCCCAGCTTGTGCTGCGGCGCTTTCTGCAACCAGCATTTTTTTTGCCAGATCATGCTCGTCAATCTGCAGAGCCCTAATTTGTATTTCAATTGCTTCGGCGTTGCCGATAAGCCGATCGAGCGCTTCAGTCCTCTTGCTGTTTTCATCCAGCTCCGGAATGTTACCC
>CAZPCO010000309.1:0-4621 GCA_964585025.1 uncultured bacterium
ACGAACTTTTTTCCGGGTTCCGGTGCCCCCTGTTCTTCAAGAGTGCCCATGATGCTGATTTCTACGGCGTTCTCATCGGGGTTGGCCATTTCGATGATCGGCTGGCGAGCCCCAGCCTGCAATGGTATCAGACCGATGCCTTCGGCAATGAAGACATTGCGGAGAGCCGGTGTCACCATGCCGCCATCCCATGGGCCCCAGTTGAAAGACATGACACGGCATTCAGGTCGCAGTATCTTCAGTTTCTGGGCAACTTTGTTCAATACTTCGTTGGCCATGGCGTAATCGACCTGACCAAGGCGCCCGAAGCGCCCTGAGAATGACGAGAACAGAACCACCGCTTTCAGATTGTCCTTGATTACTGCTTTGAGAACATTGCGCAGCCCGGCCACCTTCGTATCGATGACATCGTCGAGCTGGTCGCGGGTCTTGTCTTCGATGCGGCGGTCACGCAAAACACCGGCACCATGAATCAGACCGGAAATATTCCCGGCTTCAGAGCGGGCCAGATCGATTATTTTTTCGGTTTCGTCGGCATTGCGGATATCGGCTGAATAATAGAATACCTTGCTGCCTGCTTTGCGAATGCGGGCAAGATTCTGCCTGACTTCGCGGCTGGCCATAATATTGCGGAATTCGCCTTCAAGTTCTTTCGGGGTTATTTTTTTCCCACTGTTTTTCAGTATCGCTTCCTTGATCGCAGGCTCAGCCGTCCGGCCGCTCAGCCAGGCTGGCTCTTCCTGAGGTTCAGGTGATCTGCCGAGAAGTACCATCGTTGTCTGATACCTTTCGGCAAAAGCGATTGCCGTTTCAGCGGTGACGCCTCTGGCACCACCGGTAACGATGACCACGTCACCTTTCTGAAAATTGGCGGGAGCGTTGGGATTGTCGCTGATCGGGGCTTCGATTTCGGTCAGAGTATTTCGTGATGATCGGGTAAGACCGGTTTCGACCGGGCCCCGGAAAATCAACTCGGCGGTGACTTTGGCAGCGGCATCATCGCTGTTTTTGAAGCGGTAATCGAGATCGATGGCACGCGGAGTCACTTCGGGCCATTCATGACCAATTGTCTTGATCAGACCGGCAAGACCGCCCTGAACCGGGTCAACGGTTCTGGTCATCGATTCGAGGCCAAAACTGCCATCGAGTCTCGAAATCGAGGCTATCAGGCCGTGGTTTTTTCTCAGAACCGGGCCGGCTTTCTGAACGGCAATGAAAACATCCTTGAGCCACTCTTCCGACTGGCTTTCCCAGAGGTTCAACGTCGCCTTTTCGGGTATCGGAGCAGGAACGATCAGGCCTTTGATGCCAGCGTCAATTCCATTGCCAGCGATTTCAGTCAGGCTGCGCTTTTCTGCTGCGATGCCCTGCACTGCAAAACTGCTGACTATGGCTTCAGCAAGTTCAACATCGTCACAGGTCACGATAACGCGGTCGCCATCATTCAGGACAACTGAACCGGCAGCTTCTGCCGGCAACTCGGTCACTTTCAAAACAGTACGTCTGATCGGGCAGGCGGTCGCTTCAGGAACGGCTGTCGCAGTTGCAGCAGCCGGGCTGCGATTGGTCGAAGCCGACGCCGAGGCTTTGAGATAGCCGAGAATCTGAGCGATCGTTCTGAACTTGCCGAGATCGCCTGGCTGAACTACCGGTGCCTCAGGAACGCGTTCCTGGAATGCAGAAAGAATTTCGACCCTTTTGATCGAATCGATGCCAAGATCGGCTTCCATATCCATATCCGGGTTCAACATTTCGGTCGGATAACCGGTCTTGTCGGCAATAACTTCGAGAAGAACCTTGTCGATGGCTGCATTGTCAACCTGTTTTGCCGCCGGCACAGATGCTCTGGCTGCCGGAGCCTGGGCTGGAGCCTGAACTTGCGCGGCCGCCGGCGCGGTTTTGGGTGCAGAACTGCCGATGAAATCGATGATTTGCGCCAGAGTTCTCAATTTGCCGAGCTGATCGGGTTGAATAACCGGTGCTTCCGGCAGGCGTTCCTGAACGGCAGACATGATTTCGACGCGTTTGATCGAGTCGATGCCGAGGTCGGCTTCCATATCCATGTCGAGATTGAGCATTTCGGCCGGGTAACCGGTTTTTTCGCTGACGATCTCAACCAGAATAGGTTTAACATCGGCAGAAACACCTGTCGACTGTTGAGCAGCCGGGCTGGCTGGTGCGGCAGCCGGCTGGCCGGCGGCTCCGGCGTTGCCAAGATGCTGAAGAATCTGTGACAGGGTGCGCAGTTTGCCAAGCTGATCGGGCTGAACTACCGGAGCTTCCGGCAGGCGTTCCTGCATTGCCGACATGATTTCGACGCGCTTGATCGAATCGATGCCGAGATCGGCTTCCATATCCATGTCGAGATTGAGCATTTCTGACGGGTAGCCGGTTTTTTCGCTGACGACATCGAGCAATACTGCCTGAACTTTACCGTCTGCGAGGGCTGAGGTGGCAGTCGAAGCAGCGGCTGCCTGTTTATGAGCAGCCGGAGCCTGGCCTGCAGATGAACTGCCGGCAGCGAGATGTTCGAGAATCTGGCTCAGGGTGCGCAGCTTGCCCAGCTGGTCGGGCTGAACTACAGGAGCATCGGGCAGGCGTTCCTGCATTGCCGACATGATTTCGACGCGCTTGATCGAATCGATGCCAAGATCGGCTTCCATGTCCATTTCCGGGTTCAGCATTTCGACCGGGTAACCGGTCTTTTCGCTTACCACATCGAGAAGAACGCCACGAATGCGTCCGTTGCTTTCTGCCGGTTTTACGATTGCAGGTGCTTCAACAGCCTTTGCCGGTTGAGCCGGCATTATCGGTGCAGATACTGGAGCAGCCATGGCCGGTGTCTGGACTGGCGCCTGGATGGGAGTCGGCATTCGGGCAGGGGCTGTCTGAACCGCCGGAATATTTGCATATGTGGCGGCAGGCCGCGGCTGAGTAGGCTGAATGAAGGCCGATGTGTCTGGAGCAGTTCCGATGCTGCCGCTGATCAGGGCAAGAATGGTTTTCTGCGCCTGTTCCTGGCCTTCAAGAAAGCGGCGGTGCAGGTCTGCTGTCTGCTGCTGCAGCTGTTGCAGGGCTGAGAGGGTCTCGCGGGACAATCTGAGTGTTTCCAGGTTTGCTGGTTTCATGGTGTTCTCTGCTCGAAGTGAATTTGTTGCGGTCGTTGGGAGAGATGGACTGACGGTCGCAGTGGCAACAGAAGGCCGGGTCGGCGGCACAAGCGCCGGCATGGTAATAGCTGCTGCCTTTTTGGCTTCTGGCATTACCGGCAACTGGGTGGCGGTAACCGCAGGTTTGACAGTTGCAGGTCTGGCGAGTTCTTCAAGAACTTTTATGTGGTTTTTGGATTTGTAGTTGGCGCCGCAGACCGGCACGGTCAGTTTCGGCCTGGTGTCGACCGGGTGACTGGCCAGCCATTCTTCACCATTCTGCCAGATGTTCAGGCGAAGCTCATAACCAAGAGCTGCCAGCTGAGCGAGAGTGCGGCCAAAATCGACTAATGACGAACGTTTGCCGGCGGACGAATCGAGAGCGATTACACTGCATTCGCGACCTTCGAGAATGGCTTTGATCAGGCCTGCCATTTTTCCGCCCGGCCCGACTTCGATAAAAGTTCTAATTCCTTCTGAATACATTTTTTCGATAATTTCAACAAATCTGACCTGATTGGCCAGTTGAAAGCCGAGAAGCTTTTTGGCGGCATCGGTCTTGGCCGGGTAAACTTCAGCGGTGGTGTTCGCGTATACCGGGCATTTCAATTTGCCAAATTTTTCGCCGGCCAGCAGAGCATGGAAAGGTTCGGCGGCATCGGCGACAAATGAACTGTGAAAAGCTCCGGCGACATTGAGAACGGTGGCCCTGATTTTGCGGTTTTTGAAAACGGTTTTTGAACGCTCGATTTCGGCGGTAGGCCCGGAAAGAACTACCTGCTGTGGCGAATTATGATTGGCGACGACCAGCTCGAGCTTTTCTTCGGCTATGACTGCTTCGACCTGGCTTCTTTCGGCGGCAACGGCGATCATGCCGCCGCGGTCACCATTGCCTCTGGCCATCAGTTCGCCACGTTTGCGCGACAGGCGGGCAAGAGTGGCACTGTCAAAGGCTCCGGCAGCACAAAGGCTGACCAGTTCGCCGTATGAATGGCCGGCAAAACAGTTTGGCTCGATTCCGAATGCCTCGAGAGCTTTATACATGCCGAGGGAAACTGCGCCAATTGCCGGCTGGGCGACATCGGTGGCGCGCAGGCGCTCCTCGTTATGCTTATCCTTTTCAGAATCATAGGTCGGTCGGGGATAAATATAGTCATGCAGCTGGTTTCCGGCAGTATCGACAGCATTGATTTCTTTGCAGGCATCAGCGAGCATACTGAAGGCTTCAGGGCTGGAACAGATGAGTTCTTTGCCCATTCCAGGGTATTGGGCTCCCTGGCCGGGGAAAATAATGCCGATCGGTCTGGCGTCGTTCTTCTGACTGAAGCAGGCACCATTTGGCAGCACGAAGTTTTCCGGGTTGCGATCGAGCTGAGCGATGATTTCACCGGTCAGTTTCGATCTGTCTGAAGCTGCATCAATAACGAAGGCAAGACGACAATGGTCTTTGTGGTTGAAACTGCGGCGGCTTT
>CAZPCO010000310.1:0-4607 GCA_964585025.1 uncultured bacterium
GATAAAGTCATTGGCTGCGGCAACTGTTCCGGGGCAAAAATCGACAAATTCGCCGAATTCGGGCTTGAAACTCTGGCAGCCGGCAAAGTTAAGCCGCCCCTGCTCGGGGAATGCTTCGCCAACCTCGAGTGCCGGGTGGTTAATACAGATCTGGTCGACCTGTATGGTCTTTTTGTCGTCGAAGTCCTTGAAGCCCACCTTGACTCTGAAGTGAAAGAACCCAGAACAATTCATCACCTGGGCAAGGAAAACTTCATGGTTGCCGGCGATAGAATCAAACTGAAATCGAAAATGAAGTGAGCGGGTTCCGGCAACCGCTTTTTCTGCACAAAAACAACGAAGAGCTGAATCAACCGGCTGAAAATTCTCTGAGGCGGGCCTGCAGTTTTGTATATATATCCTGCATCCAGTCGGGCTGAGGGTTATCCGGGGGCGTCTGCCGGCGCAAATCCCAGGGCAGCATGAGTACTTCGACATTCTTATAGCCTACCCGCTGAACCAGCACAAAAAGCTGCTCGATCACCGGGTCGCCCATGGCCAGACAACCGATAGAAACAGCCCGGCCATGAATAAAAATATCGCCGCCCGGCTCTAGACGGCCCTCGGCGGTTGCTTTCTGCAGATCGAATTCGTTGGGGTAATTGATTTTCATCGACAGATGGAAGCTGCTGTTGGGGTTGAGCCCGGCCAGGCGATAAAAGCCTTCGGGAACCTGCAGGTCGCCCTGACGAAGCTTCGGCCCGGCTTTGCCGCTGGCAGCCAGAATCGGCCACGAGGCGACGCAATGCCGGGCACTGCCGGCGGTCGCCCAGACCTCGAGGATTTTTTCCTGCTTCAGGGCGATCAAAGTCAGCTCAGCGGGGGGATAAGCAATGCCGGCAGCAGCGAATTTTCTTTGCCATTCGGCATCAGCAGCCGGGCCAAATTTTTGGATCACGTCTTCTACGGTGCGCATTCCCCTGCTCCTGAAATAAATTGTCTGCCACCATTCTTCAACACCAAAGTAAATGCACCCGGCAGCCAATATTATGACTGCCAGCATCAGCACAACTACTTTCAGAGACTTTGCCATGTCATTCTCCGCAGTAACATCTTAGAGCATCAATATACAGGAAACAAAGCGTCTTTTGCCATATATGATACTTGCCTCAAAAACCGCCAGGCAAAGATTTTTCAGAACAGAAATGGCGGCAAAGCAGGCATGCTCACACCTCGACGGCGCTCAGATAAAAGCAATTCCCGGCGAATTGTTAAACATTGATCAGTAGACACTTGTGTTCAACTGGTTATCTTTGTGAAGAGGCAGCTTCGGCCTATCAGCCGGGTTGCTTTTTCTCCAGCGATTCGCTTCGCTCACAAGCTTCCGAAAAAGCAATCCCGTCTTCTCGCCTCGCAATTTCATATAGAAATCTATAGTTTTTGACCGGGAATTGCTGCTCAGCTCAGTTCTGCGGCACCCGCTTCAATATAAAATGTTATAATCAGGCGACAAATTCACATTTTCAGAAAGTCACATGATTATCAACACCGGGGCGCGCACCGATATTCCGGCATTTTTCAGCACCTGGTTTCTGAACCGGATCAGAGCTGGTTTTGTTTTCGTGCGCAACCCTTACAACCGCAAACAGATTACCAGATATGCTCTGACGCCGGATGTGGTCGATTGCCTGATCTTCTGCAGCAAGAACCCGGAACCCATTTTACCGGGTTTGCATGAGCTGGATGCGTTTTCGAGTTACTGGTTCGTCACCATAACGCCTTACGGGCAGGATATCGAACCCAATGTACCGCCTGTAGACCAGGTTATCAGCAGTTTTCGGCAGCTGTCTCAGCAGATAGGCCCGCACCGGCTGTGCTGGCGCTATGACCCGATTTTCATCAACGGGCACTATTCATTTGAGCGACACGTTGAAGATTTCAGGAGAATGGCCCGGGAGCTTTCCGGCCACACAAACGAATGTGTGATCAGCTTTATCGATCTCTACGAAAAGACCAGACGCAATTTTCCAGGCATACGTGAAGTCAATGCAGAAGAGAGAATCATGCTGGCAAAGGAATTTTCTCAAATCGGCGCACAATGCCATATTTCAATCAGAACCTGTGCTGAAGACCTGTGCGGCTACGGTATCCAGCCTTCAGGATGCGTAACCCGGGCTATCATCGAAAGAGCAACCGGACAGCGCCTGAAAGTCATGCGAAACAAACCGGTCCGGCCTCACTGTGGCTGTATTCCAAGCCGTGATATCGGCGAATACAATACCTGCCCGCACGGCTGCAGATACTGTTACGCAAATTACGACCAGAAAACGGTGCAACGCAACCTGCGGCTGCATGACCCTGAATCTCCTCTGCTGATCGGTTATCCTGGTGATGACGACATTATTCAGAGCGCTGTTCAGGAGAGCTTTGCCGACAGACAACCACCGCTCTTTTGAAGAACTGAACCATACGGGCAGAAACTCGGGATTCAGTCACAGAATTCATAAGAAAATCAGGTAAATGAACCTGCGGCAGTTTCGGGGTCGGTGCCGGCGATGACAGCTAGAAAGACCCGGCCGTAGCGGTCGCGTTTGTGGTCGCCGATGCCTTTGATGCCGCGCAGAGCGTCGAGGTCGACGGGCTTGAGAACCGCAAGTGAGGTCAGAACCGAGTCGGCAAAAACCATATATGGCGGAATGCCAAGTTTTCGGGCCAGCAACAGGCGCAGACGCCGCAAATTTTCGAACAGGGGCGTTTCGCTGCCCGGCAGCGCTTCAGCGGCCGCACGACGGGTTTTCTTCGCAGGCACCCGGGTCACCGGGTGGCCCAGGCGCACCGGCTCGAGGCCCTTGCAGGCATTCAAACCCGACTGGGTTACCTGAAGAAGCGGATATTCGCCTTCGGTTACAGAGAGATGCCCCTGAACGATCAACTGGTCGATCCAGGCGCGCACCGCTTTTTCGGGGGTGCCTTTCAGCATACCGAACACTTTGAGTTTATCGTGGCCATTGCCGCAGATACGCTCATCATCAGCGCCAAGCAGAACCTTGGCAACGTAACCGGCCCCAAAACGGTTTTCGGTGCGGTAAACAGCGCTGATAATCTTCTGAGCAGTCAATTGTGCCTCTTCGTCAGGCAGTGCCTGCGTTTCGCCGAGACAGACATCGCAGGCTCCGCAACCGGGTTCGTCGATTGCCGGGTTATGGCCGGCCGGCGGATAAGGCTTGCCGAAATGCTCGGCGAGCAGGCGATGGCGGCAGACCGGAGCGATCGCATAGCGGCCGATTTCGTTGAGCTGCCGTTCGATTACCCGGCGGCGGGCCGGCGAGATGCCCTCTTCGCGAAAAGAGAGAGCCTTGTGAGTCACCAGGTCGCCGACTGAAAAGAGCAGCACGCATTCGGCGGGTTCGCCGTCGCGGCCGGCGCGACCTGATTCCTGCTGGTAGTGTTCGATCGACTTCGGGGTGTTGGCATGCACCACATAGCGCACATTCGAGCGGTCGATGCCCATGCCAAATGCGATCGTGGCGACAATGACATCGAGACGTTCGTGGACAAAGTCGTCCTGGGCGGTTGAGCGCAGGGTGGCACTGAGGCCTGCATGGTAAGGGGCGCAGGAAACCCCGGCCCGGGCCAGCGTTTTTACCAGCCGGTCGACTTCTTTGCGTGTCTGGGCGTAAACGATGCCTCCTTCGCCATGATGGCGGCGAATGACGTCGAGCACCTGATTGCCCTGGTCGTAACGAGGATATGAACGGTAAATCAGATTGGGGCGGTCTGGGTGGCCGATCAGTTTGACAGGGCCCCGCAGGCCAAGCTGGGTAGAAATGTCTTCCTGAACCTGCGGGGTCGCGGTGGCGGTGAGGCCAATACGCGGCACACCGGGAAAACCTGCGAACAGAGGGCCCAGCTGGCGGTATTCAGGTCTGAACTCATGCCCCCAGTGTGAAACACAATGGGCTTCGTCGACAGCAAAAAGACCGAGACGCGGTCTGACCAGATCGAAAAGGCCTCCGGTAACCAGACGTTCGGGGCTGACGTAGAGAAGATCGAGACTGCCGTCATGCAGCTGGGCAAAAATGCGGCGGCGTTCCTTTTCGCCGGTCTGCGAATGCAGGGCCCCCGCATGCAGCCCGATTTCATTGGCGGCAGCAACCTGGTCGTCCATCAGGGCGATCAAAGGCGAAACCACCAGCACCAGGCCGATGCCGCAGGCTGCCGGCAGCTGATAGCAGAGGCTTTTGCCGCCGCCGGTCGGCATGACGACGAGAGCATCACGACCGGCAAGCAGGGCTTCGACGGCTTCGCGCTGCAACGGGCGAAAAACCCCGTAACCCCAGAATTTTTCGAGGGCCTGCTGCGGTTTAAGTTTCTCCATACCGTATTTATACCAGTTTCAGCCTCTCCAGACAATATGCCCGCAGAAGCTAAATAAAGGAATTTAACCACAGATCGTGGCCAGAAAGCCTGTTTATCCCTTATAATTGCTTATCCAAAATTCATTTGAGGTAACACTGCAGAAATGACAGCTCAGATAAAAGGCGCCATAATCATTGGGGGAACTTCAGGCATCGGTGCAGCACTCGGAGAACTTTTGATCAACAACGGTTACCGGGTCGGAATTACCG
>CAZPCO010000311.1:0-4601 GCA_964585025.1 uncultured bacterium
GCCAAAACTGTTGATGCCATCGACGTGAGCATTCTCGATTATCCGCTGCAGCACGTCGAGAACCCGCAGGTCGTCACAGTTAATCAGGCTGGTGATCAGATTACGGTAAAAAGCTTCCTTATTGTAGTCATCTGGTTTGTTCAGAGAAAGTTTTCGAATGCTATCCAGGGAAAATTCCTTCTCTGCCCGGGCAAGTATCGCATCTGTGGCAGCCTTTCCGCCGATTGCCACGATCAGTTCGAGAAGCTTGCCAGCCTTTTCCGATGCTTGTTCGCTTGAGAAAGCACTGATGAAAGGGTCAGCCGGCAACTGACTGCCAGACTCGCGCAGGTTTGCGAGAACGATGTCAACGAAACGTCCCTGCTCAAACAGCTCAAGCTGCAGTTTCAATGCTTCTGGAGAAGTATCCGACATGCATCTAAGGGCATTTTCAGCCGCATTTTCGTCACTGCCGCGGATTAATTTGACCAGTTCAGGAAAAACGGTCGCGCGGTCAGTGCATTCACGTAGAAACCTGGCGACATATTGCCCTTCACCTGGGTCATTCAGAAGAGAAAGCGCTTCCTGAATCCGCTGTATAGCAAACGCTTTTGCCTTTTCCTCTGGAAAGAGCCGGGGCCGTCCAATGACAGTAAGACCATTGCGGGCAATCTCAATGAAAAATTCAGGCATTTTTTCGCTATCGAACAGCTGCAGGTAATACTTTGCGGCCTGATCGAAACTGCCGATGCGCCGAAAGGTTTCAGCCAGCGTCAGAGTCATCTGAAGCCTTTCCTGATCTTTCAGCTCAGTCTGAGAAAGAGCCTTCTCAAAGTATTCTGCCGCTTTGGCCTGAAATCTGGCCTCTTCCTGCATCGAAAATCTGAGAGCCTCTGCTTCACGGCTTACCTTTCCTGATTTGTCAGCAGCAAGCGCTCGAACGATAAAGCTTTCGGCCTGCTGATTTTCGCCCGTTGAACGAAACAACCTTGCCAGCATAAGGTATGTCACAACCAGCTCAGAATCAGGAATTTTCAATTCATCAAAAGCGGCCGCCGTTGCCGCCAGGATTCTATACATATCGCCGGCGCGGTTTTCTGAGGGTTTGATCTTACGTGAATATGCATCAAGGGCCTGAAAAAGCGTTTTGCAGGTTTCTGGCGACATTTCGACCAACGGCTCAGCAGCGGAAGCAACATCTATCATACCCAGGTGCCGGCATGTCCAGGCCGCATTCAGATAAAGCCGTCCGATTTCAACTGCCGGCTTTTTGCTCATTTCGGCTATGCGGGCGGCGACTTCATAACGGGTCTGAGCAGGAATAGCATCGTAGCGGTTTTCCTGCCCCTTGTTTTCAATTTTAATATTATCTGCAAGCCAGTTTTTCAACTCGGCCTTACCGGCTTCACTGAGCTTTTCTTCAAATTCGCTGCTGTAGCCGCAAAAGTTGCACGCAGGGCAGCCCCATATTCTTGTCATCAGCGGCGAATAACCCTGCGCGTTAGGGCAGAGATCTGAATCATAGCCGCCAAAATTGTTTGTCGACATCAGCTGCGAGGCTGAAAACTGATTACCACACACCGGACATTCAGCTTCTACGGCTTTCGAGCTCGTCGCCAGACAGGTGCTGCTGATAATAAGCAGCAAAACAGTTAATACCAGATGCATGCCGACAACTCTTTCTGATTGCTTCACGATTTCTGTTCCTTTGCATTTTGTCTCACGGGTTAGTTTAACCCCTCTTTACCGGAAACCTCAAAATGTGTCATTAATCAAGTTCCCGGGAATTTTTCCATACGGATATCCTGCCACATTCGCCCATTCCAGTAGGTGAAGTCTTTAATTCTACCAATTTCGACATATCCCATTTTGCGGTAAAGGGCGATTGCCGGCGCATTGAACTCGAAAACGCCCAGTTCGATACGCTTTAAACCGGCCTCAAAAACCTGCTTTTCAAGAAACTGCATAGCCTGAACGCCGATGCCTTTTCCTCTAGCTTCTTTTTCCCCAAGCGTTATGCCGATCCAGGCAGTTCCTTTAACTTTCTTAAATACATGCGGCGGATCAATCTGATAGTTGATCTCTCCGACCAGTTTGCTGCCAGAATAGATGAGAAAGATAGTATTGCGCTCAAGACGATGCGCAAGCGCTTCAACCGTCACAATTTCAACTTTTTCAAGGTCTTCCTGACTTCGATTCGGGCGAGACAGTGGAATCAGTTCCAGATCACTTTCCCAGCGAGTGAATGCCTCGGCAATTTCAGCAGCAGGCTTATTTACACGCACAAAGTCAATTGGTTCCACAGATACGTTCCTTTCCTGTATGCCGAAATTCATATTTCTCTGATTATTACATTTTCTTTCGAAATGTAATATGGAATATTATCACTTTCAGGTTAGCGCAATAAAGTAATACTGACCGGAATTTTCGCCCCTGGCAGACCCATGAGTGATAAAATCATAAAGTGCTTGAACAAATTATGCTTGAAAATTGCAGATTGTTGTCCAGCCTCGGGTAATTAAAGCCTTGTAAAATTCAGCTGATATGAAAGGAAACCACTCATGCCTCCCAGAAAAGAATTCACCGTTGCCGACATGATCAAAGCCCTTGAAAAACTCGACCCTGCTCTGCCGATTTATGATCATTACTTCGACGATGAGGAATGTGCAGAAGTCTGGTTTAATCTGGCAAAACCGACCCCAAGAAAAGTGATGATTTATCTGACCGCGCAAATGGAGGGGAAGAACATTAAACTGCAATGGAACGATGCCAAAACCGCCGGCCAGGTTATAGAAAAGAAAAAGGTCGTAATTCTTTATCCGCCGGCAAAAGATGAAATTGAGCTATGACAAAGACATTTTTCTGAGCGGTTATCGCTGGAAAAACCATGTGATTTCTTCGATAATCATAGGTTCAAAATACCCCAGCAGTTTCGTCGATGACCAACTTCGCCCTGTTTTCGACACACCATGCTTTAAGCTCCATTTTAAGCACAGGCCATAGATCTCGCGCCCATTCAGGAGCTTTGGAACGCCAGACTCTTTCTGCAGGAAGATATGCCGCAATAACACCCATCGGCAGATCAAGAATGATGGTACCGCCAGGTCCGGAACAAACGAGCTCTTCTTTCCAGCGAGCTTTAAATCTAAATGTCGGCATAGTGATGAATGGTTAAAGACCAATGATCTCATTATATCCAGGAGATTTCATCTCGAACAGCCAAATCTCTTTTTGAAGCCGCCTGGAGTCAACCCGGTAATTTTGATAAAAACCTTTCTAAAAGCGCTGATATCTTCGTATCCGACTTTTTCACATATATTTTCAAAAGACAGATCGGTCGTTTCGATCAGGTCACAGGCGTGCTGAACCCTTATTTTCTGGAGATACTGGGTCGGTTTCAGCCCGGTTGCCCTGACAAATCGCCTTAAAAACGTTCGCTCGGTCAGACAACACAGATTCGAAAGTTCTGGAATAGTTACCGGCCGGTTGAAGTGTTTCTGCAAATAATGCTGAACTTTGAGAATGTCTTTACTGCCATGATCCTGGGCTGGTGAAAAGCGCTGATAATAACGTTGTTCCCGCGTTCCCGAATCGATTACCAGCAGTCTGCAAAGTTGACGCATAACCGAGGCACCGGCAAACTGTGTAACCAGTTCCATTCCAAGATCGATCCATGCCATCAAGCCGCCTGCAGTAATGATATCACCATCGTTTATAAGTATTTTTTCCGTATTGGTGATGACTTCCGGGTAACTTCGCGAAAAAAGTTCACTGAGACCCCAGTGCGTTGTTGCCATCCGCTGGCGCAACAGACCGGTAGAAGCCAGAATGAAAGCGCCAGAACACACTGAGCATATTATTGCCCCAGAAGAATGCTGCTCGATTATCCAGCTGAGAAACTGTTCGTCCTGAGGCATATAAACAGCTTTTTCAATACTCGGGGGAAGAATTACCGCTCTGAATTTAAGCTTTTCATGCGAACCCTGCTGCTGTTTCACTGTCTGCAGAATTTCACCCGTTTCAATGATATCAAGCTCAAAGCTCTTATCAAGGTGATTATCTTTGCAGATTCTGTTTGTCAGGGCAAACATTTCCTGAAAACCATACACTGCGGATTGTAGGGCTCCATGGTAATTGATAACGGCAATCAATATCGGCTGTTCCGGCATTTGTCAGTTTTAACTTCTTTTATGTCTATTTTGACTCTAGAATAGCATAAAGTCCTTTGTAATAATAGCTGCAGCAGAAAATTACTATCAGGAGTTCAATATGAAAAGAATAATGCTGAATACTGCCGTGATCATCGGATTTATTTTGCTGCAGACCTGTTTTTGCTTGCCAGCCAGCCAGGATAAGCACCCGCAGCCGGAAAACAAAATACAGTTGATCAGGAATGCCACCATGAAAATCACCTATGCAGGCAAAACGTTCCTAACAGACCCGATGCTGTCGCCAAAGGGTGCTTTTGGCAGTTTTGCCGGAATTGCCAGCAACCCGACTGTTGAATTGCCGCTTTCCAACGACGAAATCCTGACTGGAGCAGAATTCATAGTTGTTTCACATCTGCATCCGGATCATTTCGATGCAGCTGCAGAACGAGTCATTTCCAAAAACCTGCCCGT
>CAZPCO010000312.1:0-4596 GCA_964585025.1 uncultured bacterium
CGTGAATACATATCGGAACGGAAAACCTCGAGCAGTTCTTCGAGTTTTATATCTACCGGCACTCCCTTGACCTGATTGCGCGGAATCATGACTTCGCCGGCCAGCAGGTCGTTGAAGCGACTCGATTTTGACATCAGCTTGCGTTCGAACGAGTCGATATGACCGGCCTGTTCGCTGATTTTTGCCATCAGCAGGATTTCCTGAATCGTCGGGGCGTCATCGTCGCCTTTGAATGGAAGCAGCTTGATCATCAGACGGCTGAGAATGTCCATTGTCCAGGTGACCGGCTTGAGGATTTTTACTGCTACCCAGATCGGATAAGCGATGAAATAACCCCAGCCTTTGGAAAACGTGACGCCAAGGTGTTTTGGCAGGATTTCGCCGAAAATGAGCAGAAAGATGATGGTGACGATCGAGGCGACCATCGGAGCTATCTGGGCGCTCAAAATGTCTGTTTCAACGAAAATATTATCGAAAAAAACCCCGGCATAAACTGCTAAAACGGTGTTGACGATGTTGTTGCCTACCAGAATGGCGGCAATGACTGATCTCTTATCTCTTATCAGTTCCAGCAGAACATCTTTGCGACGACCGCTTTTTGAGTCTGACGAAATGCTGATTTCGTTGATCGACGTGATGGCGGTTTCCGAGCCTGAGCATATTGCTGAAAGCCCAAGCAGAACGATGAAAAAAAGTGCAGTAGAAAGCATTGGCAATGATCCTTGAGAAAGGTTGCTGATGATCGAAACCGGTGGCCGGTCTCATTTCGGTTCATATTAGCACAATACGGTTTTCTTCGCATAAAAAAGACGCCCCGGAAAGCTTCCGGAGCGTCTGCAAAATATTCTGCGAGCGGTCAGGCGCCGGTGGTGGCGCAGCGGGCTTCGCCCTTGTTGGTCAGGAAACTTTCAAGAATATGGTTGAAAGTCTGGCTTGGGCGCATTGCCATGGTGACCTTGCGGGTTTCGGGAAGATAATAGCCACCAATGTCGAGCGGTTTGTTGCGGGCAGCGTTCACTTCGGCAATGATCTTGTCAAGGTTGTCGGCGAGATCTTTGGCAAGCTTCGTGAAGCGTTTCTTCAGCTCTTTGTCGTCATTCTGGGCGGCCATGGCTTCGGCCCAGTAGCGCGCCAGATAAATATGGGTGCCGCGGTTGTCGATGCCGACGGTGGCGTCGCGTGACGGGGCGATGTCGTTTTCGAGAATCTTGCCGATTGCGTCGTTAAGAGCTTTGGCAAGAACCTCGGCCTTTTTGTTGTTGTTGCGGTGGCCGTAATCTTCGATTGAAACGCCAAGAGCCAGGAATTCGCCGAGGGAATCCCAGCGCAGGTGCCCTTCTTCGACGAACTGCTGCACGTGTTTCGGGGCTGAGCCGCCGGCACCGGTTTCATAGAGCCCGCCACCGTTGAGCAACGGTACGATCGAGAGCATTTTGGCGCTGGTGCCGAGTTCTAGAATCGGGAACAGGTCGGTCAGATAGTCGCGAAGAACGTTTCCGGTTACCGAAATCGTATCTTTGCCTTCTTTGGAACGTTTCATGCTTGCGACGATCGCTTTGCTCGGTGCCATGATCTGAATGTCGAGACCCTTGGTGTCATGATCTTTGAGATAAGTCTGCACTTTGTTGATCAGGCTGCGGTCGTGGGCACGTTCGTCGGTGAGCCAGAAATACGCCGGGGTGCCGGTAATGCGGGCGCGGGTAACGGCAAGCTTCACCCAGTCGCGAATCGGCAGGTCTTTGGTCTGGCACATGCGCCAGATATCACCGTTGTCGACATGGTGTTCGAAGATCACTCTGCCATCGTTGTTGATAACCCGGACAACGCCGTCACCGTAGATTTCAAAAGTCTTGTCATGTGAGCCGTATTCTTCGGCCTTCTGGGCCATGAGCCCGATGTTGGAAACGCTGCCCATGGTGCGTGGGTCAAAGGCACCGTGTTCTTTGCAGAAGTCGATGGTTGCCTGGTAGATGCGGGCATAAGAGCGGTCAGGAATGACGGCTTTCATGTCTTTGAGCTTGCCATCGACGCCGTACATTTTGCCGCCGACTCTGATGGCTGCCGGCATCGAGGCATCGATAATGACATCACTGGGAACATGCAGGTTGGTGATACCCTTGTCGGAGTTCACCATCGCCAGTTCGGGCTGATGTTTCAGGGTATCTTCGATGTCTTTTGTGATTGCTGCCTGAGTTTCGGTGGGCAGGGTTTTGATTTTTTCGTAAAGATCGCCAAGCCCGTTGTTCGGGTTGAAGCCGATCGATTTCAGGGTGGCGCCATGTTTTTCGAAGACGTCTTTGAAGAAAACGCTGACGAAATGCCCGAACATGATCGGGTCGGAAATCTTCATCATTGTGGCTTTGAGATGTACCGAAAACAGCACGCCTTTTTCTTTTGCATCGGCGATCTGCAGGGCGATGAACTTGCGCAGCGCCTTGACCTTCATGGTGGCGGCATCGACGACTTCGAGAGCATCGACGTTGACCTTTTCCTTGAGCACGGTTTCATGGCCGTCTTTGCCGATGAAAACGATCTTGAGGGTGCCGGCTTTTTCCATGATTGCCGACTTTTCGCTGTCGAAGAAATCTTCAGCGTTCATATGGGCGACATGGCATTTGGAATCTTTGGCCCAGGTGCCCATCGAATGCGGGTGTTTGCGGGCGTAATCTTTGACCGGGTCGGCGACGCGGCGGTCAGAGTTGCCTTCGCGCAGCACCGGGTTGACCGCGCTGCCAAGCACTTTGGCGTATTTGGCCTTGATGGCTGTCTCAGCTTCGTTCTTCGGTTCAACCGGGTAATCGGGCACTTTGTAGCCCTTTTCCTGCAGTTCTTTGATGGCGGCGATCAGCTGAGGAAGTGAAGCGCTGATGTTCGGCAGTTTAACGATGTTGGCTTCAGGTTTGTTGGCCAGATCGCCAAGAAAAGCCAGGTCGTCGCTGTGGCGCTGTTCAGTGGTGAGGCATTCAGGAAAACTGGCCAGAATACGACCGGCCAGGGAAATATCGCGTAGTTCCATTTTGATACCGGCGGGGGCGGCAAAAGTTTCGATAATCGGCAGGAGAGAGACGGTGGCCAGGGCAGGAGCTTCGTCGGTCTGGGTGTAATAGATTTTCTGCTCGTGAGCGGTCATGTCGACAATTCCTTTCTTATCTTCTTGTTATCTCTTTCAGGATTCCCTTTTATTTCGACGGGTTTCGGGCTACCCGGCCGCATTCCGTCAGGGCACCGGAATACCCTGTCAGCTTAACACAGGCAACTTTATTCGTCAATGCCGCCCGCCCCCGCTCCCGCGTAAAGTTGTCATTGCGAGTAGCAAAGCGACGAAGCAATCCCCAATTCAAACGCCATTACAACCAGCAATGCAATGTCCGGCTAAAAAACCTGTCATTGCGAGGAACAAAGCGACGAAGCAATCCCCATTTCAAACGCCATTACAATCAACAAGGCAATATCCGTCTGAAAATGATGTCATTGCGACTAGCAAAGCGACGAAGCAGTCTCCTTTCCGGTCGCTGAGCAAAGTCGAAGCGACCAGGCAATCTTATGCATAATTTGTGTAACGCAAATTTCTACTTACTTTGTTTCTTCACCTGTTCATAGGCTTTTCGCCGGCAAATGTACCGCAAATTTATGTAACTTGTCTTGTTTTCTGGTCAGGTAGATTATTAAGACATGGGAAAAAATATGAAAAAAATCACCTTTCTGGCATTGCTTGCCGTGCTGGTTATGGCAGGCGGTATCGCCCAGGCTTTTCCTTATCAGCTTGGTGACTACAAGGTTGATGTGACGGTTCGCAACAGTGCCATGAATCTGATTGCCGGCATCAAGGTCGCTCTCTATCGCTATGACAAGGCGACGATTCTGGTAGAGGCTGCAGCGGCCGGTTATAAGACTCTGACTTATAAAATGGCCATTCGCGAAAACCAGTTTTATTACAAGACAGATCTGGTTCTAGCCGATCTCGACCGCCGCGTGCATGTGGTCGATCATAACGACAGGCCCATCGCCGCTGCTTATGTGCGCCTCGAGCAGTATGGTTTTCCCTCAGACCATTATGGTATCACCGCTTTTATTCCGGTGCAGATGTGGCCGGCAGCCCTGTCTGAAAGGGTAGAGGTTTTCGATTCGTTCTGGGGTGTGCCGCTGAAGAAGACCTGTGAAATCACCCAGGTCGATGAATTTTATTGTGTCAGACTGAGCCTGACCCGCAAATCTCTGAAATGGTCGGGCAGCGACCTTTATGTGTCTTTTAAAACGACTGCTCCAGCGCAGACCCCGGCTCTGGCCGCCCGCCTGGCAACTCTCGACAAGATCTCCGCCACCAGCGATTACCCCGCCGGCTGCGAAGAAGCTCTCTGCGAATACCTGTGCAAAAACTTCAGCGCCGACGACCTTGCCGCCAGCCACCGCCAGCTCCCCGCCGGCCTCGCAAAGCTGATGCAGGCCCGCGCCCGCTTTTCTGAAGTGCATCGCGAAAATCTCGAAAATTTTTAAAAAAGTAGTTGCATCACCCCCGTGGGTTGTTGTATAATCATTTTACGTTCGAACAACGAACGATCCCGAGTAGCTCAGTGGTAGAGCAATCGGCTGTTAACC
>CAZPCO010000313.1:0-4583 GCA_964585025.1 uncultured bacterium
TTGTCGAACAGGCCATCATCCGTGAAGAAGGCCGCCTGGCAGCAAACGGAGCTCTGCTGATCGACCGCAACAACGGTTCCCGCTACGGTCGTTCACCCAATGACCGCTTTATAGTAAAAACTCCAGGTACTGATGACGTCTGGTGGGGAGAGGTCAACAAACCATTCACCCAGGAAAACTGGGACAAACTGTATGCTGAAGCCAAAAAATACATCGCAAGCAAAGATATTTTTGTTTTCGACGGTTTTGCCGGCGCTTCAAAAGATCACAGACTCCAGGTGCGCGTCGTAGCAGAGAAAGCCTGGCATGCTTTGTTCGCAACGACCCTTTTCATCGGCAGCAAAAATCAGAACGAGCTGAAGCAGACTCCTGATTTTACCGTGTTGAATGTCTGCGGCATCCCGATGAGCAACTTTAAAAACTATGGCCTGAACTCCGAAGTGTTCGTTCTGGTCAATTTCGTTGAACGTGTAGTTCTCATTGGCGGCACCCATTACGGCGGAGAAATCAAGAAGAGCATCTTTTCGGTGCTCAATTACCTGCTGCCCAAAAAGGGCGTTTTCCCGATGCATTGCTCTGCCAACGTCGGACAGAATGGCCAGACCGCACTGTTTTTTGGTCTTTCCGGCACCGGAAAAACCACTCTCTCAGCTGATCCCGAACGCCGTCTGATCGGCGATGATGAACACGGCTGGGATGAAAAGGGCATTTTCAATTTCGAAGGCGGCTGCTACGCCAAG
Source organism: uncultured bacterium (assembly GCA_964585025.1). Taxonomy (GTDB): domain Bacteria; phylum Muiribacteriota; class Ozemobacteria; order Ozemobacterales; family Ozemobacteraceae; genus Rifleibacterium. The sequence goes on from CAZPCO010000313.1 coordinate 741, forward strand.
TGCATTAAACTCAGCCGTGAAGCCGAACCGCAGATTTTCGACGCCATACGTTTCGGCTCGATTCTCGAAAATGTCGTTGTTGACGAACACCGCGTTCCTAATTACGACTCGGATGCAATCACCGAAAATACCCGAGCCACCTACAAAACCAGCTATATCGAAAACTGCGTTCAGGAAGGCGTCGGCGGGCATCCGAACAACGTATTTTTCCTGGCAGCCGACGCTTTTGGTGTGTTGCCTCCGATTGCACGTCTGACCCCGGAACAGGCCATGTATCATTTCCTTTCCGGGTACACAGCCAAACTGGCCGGCACCGAAGCCGGCGTCACCGAGCCGACTGCAACTTTTTCAGCCTGCTTTGGCGCCCCCTTCATGGTCATGCATCCATTTACCTACGCTAAAATGCTTGGTGAGTGCATGAAAAAGCATGGCACCCAGCTTTGGCTCGTCAATACCGGCTGGAGTGGCGGCGCTTACGGCACCGGCAGCCGCATGAAGATCAAATACACCCGCGCCCTGCTCAAAGCCGCTCTTGATGGCAGTCTCAAGAATGTGAAATACATTAAAGACCCGATCTTCAACGTTGAAATACCGGCTGAGTGCCCTGGCGTTCCCGCTGAAATCCTTACCCCCAGAAACACCTGGAAAAATGCAGCCGATTTCGAGAAAACCGCTTACGATCTGGCCGCCCGCTTCAACAAAAATTTCCAGAAATACGAATCACAGTCGACCCCTGAAGTTATCAAAGCCGGCCCGGTTGCCAAAACCATGACCGCCTGACGACGGGTTAAAAAAAAGCCTGGTATGCACCAATTGCATACCAGGCTTTTTTTTAACTTATCAGGCCGCGTCGAGCTGGGCAGCCGCTTCTTCGGCACGCCGCTCCGCTTTGGCATTTCCTGCCTTGTCCGAGGCTTCACGTAATTCCCGCATGAAGTCTTCTTCCTGCATTGCCAGCTGGCGATCGACATAAGAAGCATCGACGACAATCTGTTTGCGGCTGTTTTCACGCAGCATGAACATATCGTTGCGGAGAATGCGCTCAAAAACAGCCCGCAGGCCGCGCGCGCCGGTTTTCTTTTCCATGGCGATATCGACGATTCTTTCCAGTCCATCACGTTCAAAAGCCAGTTCGCAGCCATCCATCGAACAGAGTTTGGCATATTGCCTGACAATGGCATTCTTTGGTTCGCTGAGAATACGCATGAAATCTTCTTTGCCAAGCCCATTGAGGGCGACCTTAATCGGCAGACGACCGATAAATTCAGGAATAAAGCCGTATTCCATCAGGTCTTCGGCTTCGGCATGATGGAAAAGCGAATAATCGGCCTTGTCTTTCGGCTGCGGATCATTGTTAAAGCCGATGAATGCACCTTTGCGCACTCTCTTCTCAACAATCTTTTCAAGACCGACGAACGCCCCGCCGCAGATGAAAAGAATATGACGGGTATCCATTTTGACTACCTGCTGCGAAGTGGGATTCTTGCGGCCTCCGGCCAACGGAACATTGGCGACCGTACCCTCGATGAGTTTCAAAAAGGCCTGTTGAACTCCTTCGCCCGACACGTCGCGCGAAATGGAAACATTGTTGGAAGTCTTGGTTTTCTTGTCGATTTCATCGAGATAAACGATGCCCTTCTGGGCCTCTTCAACTTCGTAGTTGGCATCGATCAGCAGTGACAGCAGAACATTTTCGACGTCATCGCCGACATAGCCAGCTTCAGTAAAGCTTGTACAGTCGCCAATTGCAAACGGCACACGCAGAATTTTCGAAAGCGTGCGGGCCAGCAAAGTTTTTCCGCTGCCTGTAGGCCCGAGAAGCAGAATATTTGACTTTTCGAATTCGACATCGGTGTCGTTGATCATCGACAGAATCTTGTAGTGGTTGTACACAGCCAGTGAAATGACCTTTTTGGCCGTTTCCTGGCCGATTACGTATTCAGAAAGCGCGTCAAAAATCTTACGTGGTGAATAATCTCTGACGATCTGCTGCAGATTTACCTTGTTCTGCTGATCTCCGGCCTGCACAGGGTTTTTCTGTGAGGCATCCTTTCTGAGAAAAATGTCGGTGGCAGTTGAAACGCAGCTCTTGCAAAGCAGCACACCATCGGTATTACGAACAAAATCGCCACCCCGACGCAGATCTTTACCGCAAAAAATACAGGTACTCATTATTTTACTCCAGCAGAATTCGGTGACAGGTCGAAAAGTTTATTCTACCTCAAATCGTCGCAATCATAAAGCGTTTATAAAAAAAACTGCCGCGACCAGCGCGGCAGTTTTTTAACCTTCAGAATGTCATTCGTTATGAACTTCGTTGAATTTCTTGATGTCGCGGATTTCATCACCGGTGAGAACGGCGCCATTGTAGCTGGCGGCAACGATACCACGGCTGGAGAAAACCTTTTGCAGGGCTTCGAGGTGTTTGCCTTCGAAAAGATTCTTGTCAGCGGTTACCAGGGCATTGTAGCCATCGATGAATTTCGGGCGACTACCGTTAAGATACGAATGGCTCTTGTAAATCAGCATATCAGCATCATCGGCACCGATGGCTTTTCTGATATCCCAGAGGACAGCGCCCCAGATCTTGCCGTCGGCATGAACTTCACCCTGAATGTCTTCGGGATAGTGCAGATTGTTTTCGACGGTTCTCAGATAAGGCTTGTTCATCTTGGCGCAGACGTATTCGCCAAGCAGGGGATCATTGCTGTGTGAACAGGCAAAATAGTCGGCCTGACCTTCGTTGATGGCACCAGATTCGGCGCTGTAAGCAAGATAGGTGATCGAATTGAGCACGGCGTGTGAATATTCATGCCAGGCTACTGATTCTTCGCGGGCCAGCGGATTGAATTTGCTGCCGTCACCAAAAGCCATTTTGCCTTCCATCGGGCTGAAATAGGCGTTGTCATAATTGGTTCCAAGGTGAACAACGGCCTTCATCGGCTTGTCAAGTTTATTATGACCAAGCTTACCGAAGAAGTCATGGATTGAATTGATGTAGTAATACATACCTACTTCGTCAAAATGAGTGTTTTCAGGGGTATAGATATGCTTGTTTTCATCACTTACCGATTCAGGGCCGTCTTCATTGTCGATAGAGACATAAAGACCGGTCAGAGTGTTGGTGGTGAGGTTAAGCAGGTCTTCCTGAGTGATGTCGCAGCGCTTGGGATTCGAAGCATAAAGAGCACCAGTGCCGGTGGCAAAATTCATCTGGTTGTTCATGCTGATAACTGAACCGTTATCGGCGTCGATGATGACTTCCCAGTCACCAAGAGGTTCTTCGACCGCGATTTCGGTTACGTATGCCATGCGGGCTGAGCCGTTTTTGCCGGCGATAATGCGCAGTTCGGCATCGGGAACGGCGCGGAATTTATCTGCGTTGATGGCTTTGCGGGCATTGCCGATTGCCTGATATTTGCTGAGGATGATCTGATTGCTGATTTCATTGATGGTGGGCAGTGAGCCATTGGCAAGAGTTACGACGCCGTCGGCATCGATATGGATTTCAACAGTGGCTTCATGAACTGGAACGCCGTCTATGACCATCTGAAAAGCGACGTGCTGAACGTTTTCGCTTTGGTCAGCCCGGACAAGCCTAAGAAAATCGACATCTCTGGATGCTGGAAGGTTGAAAAGCTTTGCATGCTCTTCAATATAGGCTTTGGCAGCAAGAACCGGGTTACCGTTAAGCGGTGAAGAAAGAGTGCCGCGAACGCTGGAAAGTCTCTGACCATCTTCGGTTACGGAAATCATTTCAATGCCGTCAACCATGATTTTACTGGCAAACAGGTTGCGGATAAAATCTGAGCTGACTACTACCTTTTTGTTGGTTTTCTTGGC
>CAZPCO010000314.1:0-1603 GCA_964585025.1 uncultured bacterium
GCGCGGCATCACCACCCTTTCTGAAGTAATCAGGGTTTCGGCCGACGATGAAATCTGACCGACATGCAGACCCTGTATCAGGCACTTATCGACGCTGTTTCAGAAGACAACCGATTTCTGGCACCAGCTTCTGAAGAATTCTGCCACCAGAACAATTTTTATCTTGACCGTGTAGCACCGGTCAAAACTCTGAGCGTTTCTTTGACCGGCCACGAATGCCACCAGAATTGTGCCCACTGCAACGGTCACTATCTCAAGGGAATGCAGCAGCTTTCAAAGCTCGAGCAAATCAGGCTTGAAGAATATGACACCATTTTGATCAGCGGTGGCAGCAGTTCTTCAGGAGAGGTTCCGATCAGACAAAATCTTGATCGAATCCTGAATCTGCCACCGAGCCTGAGGCTCAATCTGCACACAGGGTTTCAACCTCCTGAACCCCTTGAACCGCTGAAGGAGCGCAACCCGGTGGTATCTTTTGATTTGCCGGTTTCTGATCGAGTCGTCAGCGAAGTATACGGCCTCGAGCGCACCTGTTCAGAGTTCAGAGAGCTTTATAAACGCTATTGCCAAATTTTCAAAACCGTCGCCCATATCACGATCGGGCTTTCTCCAGCCGATTTCCCGACCGCAGAAGAGAACACAATCGACTTTCTGGCAGCGGCAGCACCGGTTGAAGTAGTTTTTCTCGTTTTCAGACCGACCCCAGGCACCCGCATGGCCGAAATCGCCCCCCCTTGTCTCGAAAAGACGCTTTCACTGATAATCAGAGCCAGAAATAAGCTTCAATGCCCGGTTCATATCGGCTGCATGCGCCCGGCCGGCCAGTACCGCCGTGATTTCGACATTCTGGCCTGGATGCACGGTTTTCGCAGACTGGTCATGCCCGATCATCAGCTGATGAAGATCCTCCTGCAGCACCAGGTTCCGGTAAGGACCTCAGAAAACTGCTGCGCATTGAGTTAAGAACAATGATCAAGACAGAAATTGATACAATCCGTGTTTCGTATGGAACCGCAATAGTATTGGGGCTCATTCAGGCCAGACAGGATGTAGCGCCAACCACTGCCTATCTTCTTTTCGACCGGGGTTGTATCGGGCAGTGTTCGTTCTGCTCCCGTGCCAATGGCAATGCCAGATCGCAAAGACTTTCACGCATCATCTGGCCGGAATTTGACCTGACAACCGTTATTGCGAAGCTGACTGCCGAACCAAAACCATTCAGAAGAATCTGCCTGCAGACCGGCTACAACCCGGCAACCACCGAGATTCTAAAGAATCTTGCCACCAGATTGATCGCCAGCGGAATCTCGACAAGTATGACTTTGAGCCCTTCTCAGACAGAGCTTGCTCTCGAGATGCTGCAAATGGGTCTCGACCACGTCGGCATCGGCCTCGATGCCGCCAGCGAAGAAACATATCGCGAACATAAGCGCAAAGACTGGAGCCAGGACTGGCCCGCCCTGGAAAAACTGCTGGCTGCTGCCGGAAAACGCGTCGAAGTGCACCTGATCTTCGGTCTGGGAGATCTTGAAGAAACCTTTGCCAGAAGAATTCAGGCAATTGTCGATGCCGGCGGTGCCATTTCACTTTTTGCTTTAACACC
>CAZPCO010000314.1:1613-2719 GCA_964585025.1 uncultured bacterium
CGGTTAATTCTGGTTCAGCACCAGATATCGACGCATATCGCCGGATGCAGGCCTTCAGATATTTGTGCGAGAAGGGGCGCACCAGATTCGAGAAGTGCTCCTTTATCGATGGCCGTCTCACAGGTCTTGGCATCGACAAACATGAAAACCTGCTGGCAGCGCTGGATAACGGCGATGCTTTCCGGACTTCCGGATGCGGCGACTGTAACCGGCCATATTATAACGAACGGCCGGGCCAGAAATTTTTCAATTATCCAAGAGTGCTCTCTGCCAGCGAATTTTCATTGGCAGTAGCGGAGATGCTGCTTGCCTGATCGTTCTGCTTATTTTCCGGATCTGCCTGATCGCGCCGATGCATGGCCCTGGCCCAGTAAATGACCGGGGTATCACACAGGGCAACGATCCATTTCAGCAGATATGTCGAAGCAAAAATCTGCAGCAGAATATCGAATTCAAACACTCCCCAGAATGCCAGACAGGTAAAAATTACATTGTCGATCAGCTGACTGGTCATAGTCGAACCGTTGTTTCGTACCCAGAGGTGATTGGGAAACTTTCGCCACAGATAATGGTAAAACCAGACGTCAAAATTCTGGCTGACAAAATAGGCTGTCAGACTGGCGATGGCAATACGAGGCATCAGAGAGAAAATAGTGCTCAAAGCCCCATGTGCGGTATCGGTTGCATGTGGTTCAAACCAAAGGCATATCTGCATGATTACAGTTGTGACCAGCAGGCTGAACATACCGATTTTAACAGCCCTGCGAGCTTCTTCCTGCGAATAACACTCACTGATGATATCGGTCGCCAGAAAGGAAGTGCCGTATACTATATTGCCAAGAGTCGTCACCATGCCAAAAAGCTCGATAGTTTTGACTACCTGGATATTTGCAAGTACAGAAGACAGGGCAATCCAGGCGAACAGGCCGGGAAGACGGAACAGCCGAAAAGAAAGGCCGATAAGAAAATAATTCGTAACGAGAAGAACAAGCCAGATATAGTTGTTGGTCATGATGCAACAGGCACTCCTACGCCAAAATCGGTGATATCAAAAAGAATGTCTACTTTTGGGTGTTCCCCTAACCAGGCAAAATTCTGTCTGAACC
>CAZPCO010000314.1:2729-4538 GCA_964585025.1 uncultured bacterium
TGCTGTTATCAATATAAAGATTTACGGTAACGAAATCAAAAAATTCAAGTGCCAGTCTGACATCGTTGGCAATCATTTCCTGTGTCTGGCCCTGCACGCCGACCATCAGGCATACAGAAGAAAAATACTTTCTGACCTCAGCGGCATCGCTGAACACCATGCCCTTTTTCAGAATCTTATTGCGAAAATGGTCGTCAAAAGTTTCGACACCGGTCAGAAAATCGACCTGAATTCCAAAGAACCGGCGCATCTCATCGAGGCGGTGACGGTAGCTCCAGTGAGCTTCGAAAATCAGCCTGTCGATGTGACAGCGCTGCACAGTCTCGCGAATCAATTGCAGAGAAGCCGGTGGAATTTCAAAACAGCTTCCAGAGTTGATAACCTGCAAAACCTTGAAGCAGCCGGTGACTTTTGCCAGAACCCCGGCGTTTACCGTATTGATGGCGATTTCGTCGTTGCTGTTGTCATGAATATAGTCGCAGAATGCACAATGCCCCCAGGCACATGGGAAAGACTGCAAAAGCACGATTTCGCGCTGCCGTGCTGAATTTTCAATTCGTGCATATCTTGTAATATTCATGATCAGAGACATACTTTTCTTTTGGATGGTGCTCAGAGTAATGGTAAAATCGCAATTATGCAATACTTTATTAAAATTCTCGTCACTACTCTGCTGGTAATTCTTATCAGCGAAGCTGCAAAGCGAAACCAGAGCGCCGGCGCACTGCTGGCCTCGTTGCCGACTACCTCGATCATAGCACTAACCTGGTATTATTATGAAACAGGCAGTAAAACACAGACGGCGGCGCTGGCAAACGACATCTTCTTGATGGTGGTGCCTTCATTGGCATTTTTTGTAGTCTTGCCGCTGATGCTCAAACGTGATTTTTCCTATTCCATGGCTCTGGTTGGCAGTTCTGCTATCACTGCCGCCTGTTACTTCGCCTTTCTGAAACTGGCGAGCCTCATTCGCTGATAATGGAGAAAATGATGTTCAAATTTCCTTCAGGATTTTACTCAGACGTGCGTATCGAGAAGGTTTTTCGCTCTCTGGTGCGCCTTGAAACCGGGCGCCTGGAAGAAGTCAAAGAGAAGGAAGACACCGGTGCCTTTATTCGTCTCTTCGACGGCAGGCGCTGGTTTTATGCATCTACTACCGATCTGTCAAGCATCGACAATGAGCTGGCGGATCTGGCAAAACTTGGCAGAGCTGACGACAATATCAGCAGTCACCCAACCGTCAGGAGAATGCAGGCCAACACCGGCAATTACTGCCGTTTTGCGACAACCAGCGTCAAAAATACCCCGCTGAGCGAAAAAATCGGGCTTGCTCAAGAATTTGCTGCATTGGTAGCCAATAACAGCAAGATTTCTCACTGGTCAGCTTCATATTCAGACGCTTACATTCTCAAGCATTTTTCTTCGAGCATTGGAGCCGACCTGAAATTTGACACCCAGACCGCCGGATTGAGACTTGGCTTCAGATTTGGCAGCGGCGCTAACGTCTTCAGTGAATCCTGGTGCAAGGCGCATGACCAATTCGCCCTTCTTACAGCACTGCAGCAGGAAGCCATGGATTACATCGAAAAAGCGGAAGAATTCTATGAACATGCCGAAAAAATCGACGGGGGCAATTATACGGTAGTTCTTTCTCCGATGGCAGCAGGTATCTTTGCCCATGAAAGCTTTGGACACAAGAGTGAAGCAGATTTCATGCTTGGCGACGAGGGAATGAAAAAGGAATGGCAGCTCGGTAAGCGAGTTGGGTCAGAATTTCTGAGCATAGTCGATGACGGGAATCTTTCCGGC
>CAZPCO010000315.1:0-4533 GCA_964585025.1 uncultured bacterium
GTTCTACCCTGCTGAACTGCGATCTCGCGCATTTCAGCCGGAATAATGCTGTCGACAGCCAGGGCGGACTGTGCCACCAAAGCCATTACCAGGATCAGAATCGGAATCAGTTCAAGTCTGTTCGCCTTTTTCATACCAGCCCCTGCTATAATCTGGTTAAAATAATTCATCAATTGTATCGGCACCGGCAACAAGTTTTCTGAGGTGATTTTTCGTACCTTGTGGGAGGTTTCTTTTACCGTTATAATTTGACTAAATATCCCCTGCTCTACTGGAGGTCGCAAATGAAAAGATTCAGGTCGGTAAAGCTGACAATACTGTTGATTCTGGCTGTATTCTGCAGCAGCATCGTTACCGCCACCGGATCATTCGTAGCGACCAAAGAGGGGATTCGCTATGTGATCAGAGATGCTGCCGGCCAGGTTCAGGAAGTATTGAACCCCGACTTCGACCCGACCACCGGCAAATACTATGTTAAAAACAGTCAGAATCAGGTTATTGCCACCCAGAATCTGCCTGCTGAAGCCGCCATGGAACAGTTCAAACTGGTCACTCCACTTACCGACCAGTCTGCGTCCAGCGTGTCGACCAAAGATTTTCTCGGCAACAGTGTTCCGGTACTCAAAACGCTCTCAACAAGCGACCCACGTTATCAGCAGTTGAAGACCTACATCGAAAACAATGCCGGTCTGCGGCAGACTGTGGCCATGCAGGTCGAAGCCCGCAATTACAAGATCAGGCAGATTGCAGATGATCTGAGCGCCGGAACCAAAGACCCCGCACTTGCCCAGTGGCTGGTCAACGACCTCAAAAAGCCCGTATACCTTGAAGTAGCCAATAACGGAAGCATCAACCATGACGCCAGAGGTTTCGCACTTGCGGAAACCGGTGCCAATGGCGAAATCGCATACAGAGACAATTCACATGTCAACAGAATTGTCGTTTCATCGAACAGCGAAGTTTTCAGCGGCGGCATGCAGGATCCATCAGCCGCTTCGGTCATGTCGCACGAAGTCGGGCACATGATCATGGATCAATTATACGAACGCAACAATTATCCCCAGACGAATTACTATGGCGCCCATTCCAAAAACACCGTTTCCGATGAAGGTTTTGCTCTTTCCGAAGGCTGGGCTGAAGCACTCGAAGCTCTCTCAACCAAAGAATATCATGATTCGGCCAGTTCATGGCGTATTCAGACGCATAAAAACATAGCCGAAAACAAGTATATTTTTGAAAACCAGGGTGTTACCACCGGAGTGAACGACGGCATTCTAAAATCCGGCACCGATATGCTGTCAACCGAGGGGGTCAATGCTTCACTGTTCTATGACGTCCTGAATGGCGGCAAAATCCAGGCACCGTATTCCAAGATTTGCCAGGTTTTCGAAAACTCGAAGCCGCAAACCTACCGCGAATTTGTCGATGCCTACATTCAGAAGTTCCCTGAAGATAGAAGCCAGATGATCAGGCAGTTTCTCGACAACACCAAATATGCCACGGTCGACAGCACTGCCACAGCTAAGTACAAAGAAGTTCATGATGCACAACAGGCCTGGCGTAACGCCACCGATCCGGCTGCCAAAGCACAGCTTAAAGCCCAGTATGATGCCAAGCTAAGCAGTTATGAAGAGTGGAGCGAAGCTCTTTACAAGCAGGCAGTCGTCGATGGTCGTGTTGACGGCGCTATCGATGGTTCACGAGCCTATTCAGACGAAACTCAGGCCCAGTATAAATCTATCAGACTGAGCGAAACCCTTATCAAAGGGCAGAAAGCTCTGGGCACCGGTGTTAAAAACGCCGCCGCCTCAATAAAGCAGTCGTTCAGTGTCAAGAATCTGGCGATGACCGCAGGGACTTCGATTGCCATCAACCTGGCCAGCCAGCTTATGAACGGCCAGAAGGTCAGCATGAAGGCAGCGGTTCAGTCTGTTGCATCGATGCAGTTCGTGGGTAACGTAGTCGGTTCATCGCTGGGCGCGGCAGCAGGGCAGGTTTTTGTGCCACTGATCCAGACTTTCTGCCCGATTCCGATTGTCGGCACCATTGCCGGTGCTCTGTTGCCAACAATGACTTCATTGGTTGGCGGCTCTTTTGGCGGCAATCTCGGCGCCGGCATGAGTTTCAAGCAGGCCTTAAAGGCGCTTGACCCGGGAGCCATCGCCGGACAGGCCATCGGATCGACTCTTGGCGGCATGCTTGGTTCACTGATTCCAATTCCTGTGGTTGGCACAATGATCGGCAGCATTCTCGGCGGCATAGTGGGTGAAAAGGTGTTTACCGGTATCGCCAAACTGCTTGGCTATAAGAAGAACAGACAGACTGAAAGCACAGAGGCTTTTCAGGCCTACAAGCCCGATGCTTCTGCGGCAACGGCAAACCTGGTTAAATCAACATCTTCTCCAACAATCAGTCAACTGCGACTCCCCGCCGACTCCGAAAAGATTCCCTACGGCAAAATGGACTCCAGCCTGAAAAAGGCAAAAGATAATTACGAAGCCGCATACAAAGCCTACGTTCAGGCTGTTACCAGCGGTGACCAGAGCCTGGCTCAAACTCGTCTCAAAGAATTCAAATCAGCCCGCAACAAATACGAAAAAGGTCTGAAGGCTGCGACAAAATAACTTACCTCAAGACAGCAATTCTGCCGGTGGGCCTGAACAGGGTGCCGCCGGCATTTGCTTTTACCCGGAAAAAATATACGCCATTGCCGACTTTTCTGCCTTTACGATCGCAGAGATCCCAGGTTGCCGCCAGACGGCCGCCAGTATCGAACATCGGCAACGTAACAAGCCGGTGCCCGGAAACATCGAAGATTCCGACCAGCGAATCGCCGAATGAAGGGTTTCCGGTAAATTGCACTGCAATATGCGCCTGGTTGCGGCAGGGGTTCGGATAGGCTGCCGCCTGCAGCACAGAAACCGGCGAAGAAATCTGCGCAGAAATTGCGGCCGTTACCTTGTTGCCGGCAAGATCGGCAAGTTCGGCTTCAATGGTATGAATGCCTTCTGCAACATTATTCAGCGGGATTCTGAGCGGGAAAGTTGCGGAAATAGTAGTTTGAACAGGCTCACCATCTACTTTTAGCTTCAGGCTGGTCGAAGCAATGCCCGAAAAATCGTCAACCGCCGAAAACAGTAACTCCGGAAGCGCTGAACCGGTAGTTCTGAAGGTGGTGATGACCGGCCCGCAATTATCTTCGACCAGATAATATCTTCCTGAACCGTTGATCTCAACTGCATAGCCGGCTGATTCAGGTGCAGGCCGCTGCCATGAAACCGGAATTCCGGCCGCATTCACCCTGCATAAACCAACTGAAGCATCAGAGCAAAGACTTGCCGCAAACCCAAGTTTTGCTGCCACGCTATCACCGGCGATGACATCGAATGGCCCGGCAACGACATCAGAAGGAACCTGCCCAGTTTGAGAATCTGGCATGGCAAGCATCACATATGTTTCTCCCATGGCTTCGCCGGCAGTTAACGACGAATTCCCCACTTCAAGGCTGGCAACTTCACTGGCACGCAATTTTGCCACAGAGAAGCTGAAAGACAGCTGATTGTCACCGATCATGCATATTGCCTGACCTCTACCGCTGCCCGGAATGCGGTAATGAGTGACAAATATCCGGCCACTGCTGTCTACCGGGCTGAAATCAAGCTGCTCAACCAGATTGTTGAAGTTTACGTGCAGTCTGGGAACCGTTGTCAAAGGCTGATATTCCGAACGGAGAAAGATCATCACCTGTTCGGCAAAAGCCGGGCTGGGCACTGGATAAAGCACATAACTTCCGGTGCCGGTATTGTATGAATAAGCATAGAGATGGTCATCACTCAGATTCTTATGAACGGCAACCGGCAGCAGAAAAAAGCGCCGGATGTCGGCAAAATCGAGTGCTACTTCCGCATGACCTTCGGAATCGAGAGAAATCGAAGCTACATGGCATGAACCGTCATTTTCAGTCACAGCCATCCATGGGGTCATGCCCTTTTCGCAGGCAAGTGACAGATCGAGTCTGCCTTTGCCATTCATTTCTTCGATATTCAGGCAATTGGCCGGCACCGAATTGTTGCTGCCAACAAAGGAACTTTCGCCAGTCGCCGCATAGGAGCGTCCGATTCTGACCGGCAGCATAACTGAACTCTGGCCAAAAGCCGCTTTTTTGTCATTGAAACCCCACAGGCCATTATTGAGAGAAGCATCATCAACAGAGAGGGCCAGACAGAAATTCACAAACAATTTTGCAAAGCTTGTACCAGCATGATTTATCAGTGACTCAAGGCCATCGACACCTTTTGGAATCGTACGCACCAGTTCGCGGGTGAACTGTTGCTGCATGCCCGGCGAACTGCCGCCATACTTTTCCACCAGGTAGGTGACAAACAAAAAAGAAGCTCCATACTGCCTGAAAAGCAGGTCTTCCATAAACCAGCTTTCTTTCGAGTTGCTGATCAGATTCACTCCCGGATTCTCAAGGAAACGTTCAAAATGCGGTGACGGTGGAACTCTTGTGGCATCGACACCAATTTCACC
>CAZPCO010000316.1:0-4520 GCA_964585025.1 uncultured bacterium
TGACGGCAGTTGATCCTCGGACTGGTCAGCAGCAGGTCGTCAGAGCCGATTTCGCGTATAAAAAAGAATAGCAGGCGCTAAATCTCAGACATGAACAACCGCCCGGGGCTTCTTTCGCTGGTACTCCATGCTCATCTTCCATTTGTACGGCACCCTGAACATGCTGATATGATGGAAGAGCGCTGGCTTTTTGAAGCGATTACCGAAACCTATATCCCCTTATTGGAAATATTTGGCAAGCTTGTCGCTGACGGAGTCAATTTCCGGCTGACCATGTCATTGACACCTCCGTTGGCAAATATGCTCGCCGACGAGCTTTTGATCAGCCGCTATTCTGCACATCTTGCAAAACTTGAAGAACTGGCGGCCCGGGAAATCGATAGAACCCGCTGGCAGCCAGAGTTTTACTCAACCGCTCTGATGTATCGCGAAAAGTTCAGACGCGCGCGTCAGGTTTTTACTTCCTGCGGTGGCAATCTCGTCAAACTGTTCAGAAAATACCAGGATGTCGGAGTTCTCGAAATTATCACCTGTTGTGCCACTCATGGTTTTCTGCCATTGATGAGCGATTTCAGGCCGGCAGTCCGGGCTCAGATCGAAATGGCCGTCCGCGATTACCAGAAGCATTTTGGCCGTATGCCGCGGGGCATCTGGCTGGCTGAATGTGCTTACAGCCCTGGCGATGATCAGATTCTCAAAGATTTTGGCCTGAAATATTTTTTTACCGATACCCACGGAATTCTTTTTGCCGACCCAAGGCCGACCTATGGAGTGTTTGCCCCGATTGAATGCCCTTCCGGCGTTCTGGCATTTGGACGCGACGTTGAAAGCAGTCGGCAGGTCTGGTCTGCCCATGAGGGCTATCCTGGTGATTTTTCCTATCGTGAATTTTATCGGGACATTGGTTTTGATCTTGAATTTGACTATATTCGACCATATATTCATGAATCGGGCCATCGTTTAAACACTGGAATCAAATATTACCGGATCACTTCACGTGACGGTGGTGAAAAGCAACCATACAACTTTCAGGATGCCATGGCTCGAGTGGCGGCTCATGCCGCTCATTTCATCGGTTGCCGGGAGCAGCAGATCGCTCAACTGGCGCCTGACATGGATCGCCCTCCCATAGTAATCTCCCCTTATGACTGTGAATTGTTTGGTCACTGGTGGTATGAAGGACCTGAATTCATTCATCATGTGCTACGGAAAATTGCTGTTGAAAGCAACAAAGTCAGGCTGGCGACGCCGTCAGATTATCTGAGTCTTTGCCCGCAGAACCAGAAGGCTACTCCATCACTCTCTTCCTGGGGCCATCGTGGCTATAATGAATTCTGGCTCGATACCAGCAATGCCTGGATCTATCCGCATATGCACAAAGCCTCGCAAAGAATGATCGAGCTTGCCGACCGTTTTCCCGAAGCTGAAGGCATGCTTCTTCGTGCTCTGAATCAGGCAGCCCGTGAACTTATGCTGCTGCAGTCTTCTGACTGGGCTTTTATCATGAAAACCGGCACCACCGTTGAATATGCGCATAAACGCACTCGCGATCACACTTTTAGATTCAACAAACTCTACGAAGATATCGTTAATGGCAACATCAATGAAAACTGGCTGCGTGAAGTCGAGCGACGTGATAATATTTTTCCTGAAATGGATTACCGGATCTATCGCAGTTGAATTCGTGAGAGATTGGAAACTGACAGATGAGAATACTTGCTGATATCAGGGCCATGTTTTCTGGATCTTCAAAGGGCAAACCTGGAAAAATCAACTTCAATGGGCTGATGTGGGGGCTGGTCGTTGCTACGATCTCCTTTATCATGATGGCCGGTCGCTTTTTTGATGGTTTTGACAATTATCTCAATGCCATCGTTTTTCAATACGGTTATCAGGTTCCGCTGAATAAATCTGAACTTATAATTGTTAAAAAGGATCAGGCAACCTCTGAACTGATCGGAAAAAACCCGGATCGCAACGAATTTGCCTCGCTGTTTTCTTTTCTTGGCGGCAGTCAGCTGAAAGAACGCAAACAGCAGGTTAGAGGCCAGAAATTCGACCTTCTGCGAATCGATATCGGTTTCTTCAAAAATGTTAAAGATCTTGGCGTCAAGACTTCTTATGATGAATGGGCCGGTTTCATCGACGAATCGGCGGCTTCACAGGCTATGAATGTTGCGGTTCTCGATCAGGATGCTTTTCGTTCCCGAAGTCGCCAGATCAGAGACCAGTTCAAGAAGAACCCTGAAAAAGAGGGGTTTAACCTGATGCTGAAAGTTGAAAGCCAGTTGTGGCCGCCTCGTGGTCAGAATGCTTTCAAAGTTCTTGCGGGTGGGTCTAAACCGCTGATATTGCCGACTTTTTTCATCGACTGGGCCAGCAAAGATGTTTATGGAGAGGTGTTTTCAGACAAAAAGGGTGCGGAAGATGGTAGCAGGAAGGGCGCTTCTGATCAGCAGAGTCCGGTCGAAATTCTTAACCGCTGGTTGAATTTGCTCATAGGGCTTGGTTCAGCTGACTTTCAGCTGAAAATCACCCCGTTTGCCGGCAAAGGCTCATTGCTCTCAATTGCTTTCATGATGACCACTCCGGGTATCCCCAGAGAATACATCATCGAACCGGCATCGATAATTGCATTTGACTTTGTTTTGCAGGGAAGCAAATCGGAACGAATCGATGCGGCTCTGCAGCGTGCGATCGCTTCATCGTCGGCAAAGGTCATTCTTGCTGCTCATACCAAGCTCGAAGAGGAAGTTGATATCGGGGATGTTTCCGATCTGCGCTCCAGGGTTGTCGGTGAAGAGGTAGAGAGCTATCTGGATAACGAAAAGACCAAGAGAATGTCTGTCAAAAGCCGGCAGATTCTCCCCCAGCAAAGATTCATCACCGGCAACAGCCGGATAGCGATGATCGATATCGCCGCCGGCAATAAGAGCTTCGTTACCGAAGTGCCTCTATTTGTTGTTGATGACCGCAACAGGTGCCTGGCACCATCATTCAATCTCATGACCGCAGTTCTTGCGCTTGACGGGCAAAATGCCGACAAACCCGATAGTTATCTGAAGGCCATGGAAATTGAACTTGCCCGTATCTACCCGTTGATTGCCAGTGGCACCTTCAAGGGGCCTATGAACATCAAGGATCTGAGTATTCCAGTGAACTCAAGAGGTCGCATGCTGATCGATTACGTCGGCTCGACGGCACGCGGCAGGTTTATCAAGCCTGCGATAGACTCGGTTTCCTTATACGAGTGCCTGGATGAAGACACTCTGAAGAAATTTTTCGCCCAGTATCCTCATAACAAAAGACTTGATCCGGAACTCGCACATAACCGTACCGCAACCTATGGCAATAACAAAGGGCACAAAATTATGATGGTCGGGCCTTTTGAGCTGAGCGACTTCGACTATTATCCTACACCCCTGAGCCTTCAGACGCCTTTCACCATCCAGCAGGATCCCCTGATGGGCGTTGAAATCCATGCCAATGCCGTTCTCAATATTCTCGACAGAAGATATCTCAGGCATCCAGACAGCTGGCACACAATTCTGGCTCTATTTGCTTCTTCAATTCTTCTTGGCTTCATCCTCGACATTCTTTCGCCGGTTGCCGGAGCCTTCCTGACGATTGCATTCATGGGGGGGGCTTTCTGGCAGGCATATTCCTCGTATCATGTGGCCAGGCAGGTTTTCAATTTTTCGTCGCTGATTTTCAGCTATCCGTCGATCTGGGCCCTGGCGACTCTTTCGAATTATATCCGTCAGCGTGCCCGCGCCCGCACCACCAAAGAGATGTTTTCACGTTTCGTCGCCGCCGATGTCGTTCAATATATGCTCGACAATCCCGAGCTCGTTAAACCGGGTGGGGAAAAGGTCGAACTGACCATATTCTTCTCTGACGTCGCCGGCTTTACTTCAATCTCAGAAGCCCTGACTCCTGAAGAACTTGTCGTTCTTCTCAATGAATATCTTGGCGCCATGACCGATCTGCTTTTCGAATATGGCGGCACCCTCGACAAATTCATCGGTGATGCAGTTATGGCATTCTGGAATTTCCCGCGCAAGCAGGATGATCATGCGGTGCGCGCCTGTCTGTGTGCCCTGGCCATGCAGCGCAAAATCAATGAGCTGCAGATCGGCTGGGCGGAAAGAGGCCTGCCGAAAGTCGCAGCCCGTGCTGGTCTCAACACCGCCGGCGTTGTCGTCGGCTACATGGGCTCGCACAAAGCACAGATGAACTTCACCTGTATGGGTGACGGCGTTAACCTGGCTTCACGTCTTGAGGGCGCCAACAAGGAATACGGCACTTACCTTATGGTCAGTGACGCCACTTATCAGCGGGCTAAGCATGTGGTGACTGCCCGATTTCTCGATTTTCTCGCAGTAAAAGGCAAAAAAGAGCCGGTCAAGGTTTATGAGCTGGTCAGCGAAAAGGGCAAAGAACCACCTGACTGGTCTGAACGCGTCGCCCTTTACGATACCGCCATTCAGCTGCATCTTGAAAGAAAATGGGATGAAGCG
>CAZPCO010000317.1:0-4516 GCA_964585025.1 uncultured bacterium
CCTAACACTCGCTATCTTCTCCAAATTAAGGAGTAAAAAAAGGGTCTTCCCTTTGGTGCAACTCCGATGGCCACAACCAGAGCGCCGATAGATGTAATGATAAGCGGTCGTGACCCGGATATTCTATACGAGATGGCTGAGGGTCTCGAAAATAGATTGCGCCGTATCGATGGTCTTCAGGATCTGCGATTTACCTGGGCAAAGAGCAAACCCGAGACGCATTTTGCTCCTGATCTCAGTTTGACCGGTAGATATCAGTTGATGCCGTCAGAAATCGGCGAGTTCATTGGGGTTACACTCAGTGGCAGAGCAGCAGGGGCCTTAAAAATGAAGGGCCTGGTAGATCTATCGATCAGAGCCGAAATTGGCGAAGCAGGGCAGAGATGGCAGCACCAGGTCGGTGATCTGGCATTGCCGGGTGCCGCGGGAGACCTGTTTCTTCGCTCTCTGGGCTCAACGCGGCAAACGTTACAACCAACTCTGGTTACCCGTGAAAACCTTTCGGAAACGATCGATTTGACCGGCATGAATTCGATTCGTCCGCTTTCTGCGGTTGCTGAAGATGTTACTGAAGTTCTTGCTCATTTTCCTTTGCCGCAGGGGTATCGGGCTGAACTGACCGGCTCGATGTCAGATATGGGCGACACGGCCAGGCGTCTGGCAAAGGTTCTCGGACTTGGCATGATGATGCTGTATGTAGTTCTCTATCTGCTTTTTGAAAACTGGTGGCGGCCGATTCTGGTCATGGTCACGATTCCATTGTCGCTGATCGGGGCTTTCTGGGGACTGCTGGTATTTGACAAACCCATGTGCATGCCGGCGATGATGGGCATAATTCTCCTCGGTGGAACGATCGTCAACAATGCGATTATTCTGATCGATTTTATCGACAGCGCGGTGAAACGAGGTGTTGAACGCCGTCTGGCAATGGATGAAGCTGTGAAAACAAGGTTCAGGCCGATTCTGATTACCACCATGTCAACCATTCTCGGCCTTTTTCCGTTGATTTTTGAACAGGCAGTTGGTCTCGAGCGCATGTCGCCACTCGGAGTGGTTGCTTCAGCCGGTCTGCTCGTCGGAACAGTAATGACAATGGTGATGATCCCGGTTTTGTATGACCTGATAATCAGCATCGTAGAATGGATTTCGGCATGGCAGAACCGCAAACAGATTTCTTGATGACCTTTGCATGTCAATTCATTCGACAGGCTGCCAGTTGCTGTTTTTGCTGCGGTTTTCAGGCAGGCTGTCGAGATAGACGAAACGTCTGAACCCCTGTTCTTCTGAATTATCAGGGGGAGTGCTGACTTTGAGGGTTACCAGCATGCCGATGCAGTTTTGTGGCGGAAAAATGACGCGCTTGAATTCTACCGCAAACCTGCGATCGGGGTAGTAAAGATGTTCCTTGCCGGCGGTGGTTCTGATAATGCCGTTTCCTGCATCCGGGCGTTTCCAGGAAACGGTCGTAATGCCTGATTTTGAGCTGCCTTCGTGGCTGGCAAACCTCTCGATATCGAGTTTGCCGCTTGCCATGGCGGCAGCGTCGGAACTGATGCTGCGGGTCTGTTTGAGATCTTCGAGAAGCTGTTGCATAACGATATCCGCAGCGAGAAGATTGGTCAGATGGCTGCTGCCGGTTTGTGACATCTGCATGGCGCCGATCATCATTCGACTGAGAACGACGAAGAGAAGTGCTGCGATGGCAACGGAAACCACCGCTTCGATCATCGTGAATCCTCTCAATTTATGGTGCATACAATAGTCCGGTCAGTTTGACGCTGCGTGGCTGAGTATCAGCTACCCAGCTGACCTCTGCTGTGACGGTGCGATATCGGCACGGCCAGGCCGAGTGATGTTCCGGGGCCAGCGGTCGAACGAAAAGGCGGCGGGTGAATTTGTTTTCGACCGAGGTTTTTTCGCTGCCGATGGTAATTTCTTTGACTTCGACACCGTTGGGGTCGGTAACATCGTTGCCGGCAAAGCCGCGCGCCAGAGAGCAGTCGACCAGTTCGGCGGCGTATTGCCAGGCAAGCACTTCATCGCGGGTTTTCTGTGTTCCGACGTTGGTGCGCGAAAAGAACCAGAAGATTGGCAGCAGGCCAATGCTGAGCAGCAGGACCGCTATGACCAGCTCGGTGAATGAAAACCCTGAGTTTTGTCTTTTCATCATTGCAGCTCCTGTGGGGTCTGACAAAAGCTGAAGCTTAGGAGGGTCGAATCGTCTGAAGCGCCATCTGCAGAGGCAGGCAAAGCGGCAAGCGGCGCAAAGTAGGTCAGGCTGGTTCCTTTGAATGCCGCAGCTTCTTCGTGATTGCGGGTAAGTTTCTTCATAGCCATTGCGCCCCTTAACGACGCCGGTGGCCGCTTAAAGATCACCCGTCCCTGGTCAGTTGCGTCCGCATCGGCAATAATTGCTGCCTGAACCATTTCACCGGGATTATTGTCGAAAATAATGTTGCCGTTAAGCGCAATCAGATAAAGCAGACAGTTATTACGCCCTGGCACCGGGTTTAGCGGTGCTGAGACGATGATGTCGCCCTTTTCGACGATCAGGCCGGCACTCGAAAGATATTCAAGATGTCTGTCGATGGTGATTCCTGATTTGAATCTGGCCCAGCCGTTGAGTGCCAGAGCCCCGTTGCTGAGCAAACCTGCCGCCGCCAGAAATGAAATTGCATCAGGGTTGCCGGGGTTGTTGAAAATATATGATGCTCTTGCCGGACTGGTTGAAGGAGAAAGCAGCTGGGAAAGATTTTTGATGTCTGTGACGGCAGGGAAAACGCCGGCAAAAATTCCGGGCACTGCATGAGTGCCTGCATGATTGGCGCTTCTGACAAACTGACCAAGCGGGTCAGATTCAGAGAACATGCGATAGGCATCAGGATCGTTCTGCGTGTGTAGAAAACCCAGGGCCTGGTTGTAGGGGCGGCGCCTGATCTGTGAAGCCAGAAGGGTGATATACTTAACGAATGAGTTGAATGAGGCGTTAAGAGCGAAAGCTGAGCGCAAATCCTCATATTCAGGCTGGGTGATGACATCGAGAAAATAAGGTGGCGGGGCCATAGGAGCAGCGTAAGAAAGGTTGTCCAATATCGGTGGTGCGACGGCTTTGCCGTTAGTGCCTGTCAGGCGGGCAATAGTCAGAAAACTCGCAAAGACATGGCCCTGAACCAGTGTTGAAGAAGGCTTTCCCTGCACTCCGAAAAGTCGGAAAATTGAGGCCAGTTTCATGTTGCCTTCAGCAACCTGTTTTGCGCCTGTATGGCCTGATATGATGCGTTTGTAAAACGAAGCGTTGCGGTTGTCCGGGTCGTCGGAAACCCCCTGGTCCATGAATGAAACCAGCAATGGCCCCGATTTGGCAGATGTGCCGGGGTAAGCCGGGTAGAAGCCGTCGAAGCCGTCGTTGTCGCGAAAAAAATGAAATCCTTCCGCTGAATCGGCATTGGGGGCCAGAAAGTCTGATCGTGCCAGGTTGAGAAAAATTTTGCTGCTGCCGCCCAGATAAACCAGACCGCGCCGGGCTTCGACGAAATTGCGGAAATCAGTCTTGACAGGAAGGTTCTGGTTATCGTCATTGTTTAGAACCAGTGGCACGGCGGGGCTTCGGGTGGTTTCAAGGTTGCCGAACTGGTTGATGCTGACCTGATTGTAGCCGGTTTCTTCATCGTCGGCGGTCATGCGGGCATCACCGACATACAGATTGTATTTTGCCAGTACCGGAACATGAATTGTCGAGATTCTAACTGGACAGGAATAGTTGAAATCGATTGAACTGTAGATCTTGTCATCATTTTTGATCTTAAGATTGACCACTATGAGAATGCTGCCGGCTTTTTCGCGATTGTATGCGTCCGGGGCCGGGCCAGATGTTGTCAAATCGGCTTTGTTAACGACCAGGGAAATTTCTTCGACAAGATTGTCGCCGTATCCGGCATTTTGCCACAATTCCTGCATGAGCAGCGAAAAATGTGCCGTCTCTTCTTCGTCGAGTGGCATGGCAAAACTTTTGCTGTCGGCAAAGGTTGCGAGTGGCTGAGACAGATAGGTAAAAAGGGCTTTCAGGGCTGGACTTTTGTGCGGCATGGCGGTACCATCTGCTGAACCTGGGGTGAGTTGCCCGGAAAACTGCAGTTTATGAGCAGTCAAGGTTGCCAGTGCACTGGCAATGCCGCTCATTTTCTGTTTTTTGCCCATCTTGTCTGCCATGGCGCTCTGGCGGCTGAGAAACCTTGAATAACCGAGTGCAAAAAGAAACAGGCAGAAGAGTGTGCCTGAAACGACAAGAAGAATAGAGCCCGAACGGCCTTCAGGGTGCTTCTGGTAATTCGGGCGGTGCTGCTTTGAGGTTGTCTTCAAGAAGCTTCTGTCTTTCTGCAAGATTGTTTTCGCGGGTCCATGGGTCTGAATTGTCGACGATTTCTTCAAGGCTGAGCGCTTTGTCGCGATTGGCGGCGTCGATTGGTACAGTATCGGTGATTCTGACGAATGAGCTGTAAACATAGCCGGTTTTTGG
>CAZPCO010000318.1:0-4516 GCA_964585025.1 uncultured bacterium
TTTTTCGCAGTCCGATCCAGGACACCCTGAAAGTCGGGCAGGAAGTAGTATTGCAGATTCTCAAGGAACCAACGCCCACCAAGGGCCCCCGGTCGACAATGACAATTTCCTTCCCGGGAAGATACCTGGTGTACATGCCCAAGGTCGACCATGTAGGGGTCTCGCGCAAAATAAACCAGGACCGCGAGCGCGAGCGTCTACGCAGCCTCGGACGGCGGATCGTACCGAAAGGTGGCGGGGTCGTATTCCGGACAGCTTCGGAAGGGCTGGAAGAAAGCGTTTTGAAAGCAGACCTGGACCTGCTAGTGAAAATGTGGCGCAAGGTAGAAGGCAAAATCAACCGGGTGCCGCCACGCACGATGTTGCACCGCGACATTCCTTTACCAATGAAGGTTGCCCGGGATTTCTTTACTGACGATGTCGAAGAAATGATTATCGACTCTGAAGAGGCCTACCGCACGATCATTGAGGACTGCGAATTTCTGACGCCTTTACAGCGTGCTTCTCTCGAACTTTACCGAGACTCAACGCCGATTTTCGAGAAATATGGTGTCGAAAAGGAAATTGAACGGGCCATGTCGCGAAAGATCTGGCTTGATTCGGGCAGTTACATTTTTATCGATAAAACCGAAGCGATGTATTGTATCGATGTCAACAGCGGTCGGTTTTCAGGTGGCTCTGACCTTGAAGAAACAGTATTCCGGGTCAACATGGAAGCAGCCAGGGAAATCGCCCGCCAGATCAGATTGCGCAATCTGGCGGGCATGATAATCATCGACTTCATCGATATGGAGGCGGCAACACATCGCGCCCAGGTTCTGAAAGCACTCAGGGAAGGCTTCAAAGGCGATCGCAACAAGCCAAACATTCTTGAGTTTTCTGAACTTGGACTGGTTCAGATGACCAGACGTCGAACCTCGGCAAGCCTTGACGAAATCAGAAAAGCTCCATGCCCATGCTGCCAGGGAACCGGGAAAACCTTATCGATAAACACTATCGCCAATCAGATCCG
Organism: uncultured bacterium; assembly: GCA_964585025.1. Lineage (GTDB taxonomy): Bacteria > Muiribacteriota > Ozemobacteria > Ozemobacterales > Ozemobacteraceae > Rifleibacterium. The sequence goes on from CAZPCO010000318.1 coordinate 1,013, forward strand.
CACCGCCCTCACCGCCGAAGCAAAGCGCTACCAGACAGACAAAATGATAGTCAATGCCCACAAGATGGTGCTCGATCTGCTGCGCGGCAAAGACAACCGGGATATTCGTGATCTGGAAAACCAGCTGCAGCGGAAACTGATTCTCAAACCAGCGGGCGGCTTCGACATCGAAAACTTCAAGATCGAACCGGTTTTTGAAAGAACCGGCAGACGAAACAACCGACAGGATCAGCGACCCCACCCCGAAGACAATCAAACGTCAGACGTGGCAGTTGTTGCCGGTGAAGACCAGAAACCTGCCGAGTTTCAGCCCGCAGAAGACGAGCAGGCAATACCCGAAGAAAGTGGGAATTGATGTGAGAAAAATTCTGCCGGCAATACTGGTATTAATGATTATTGCGCTGGTCAATGAGGCCAGAGCTGTCGAAGTTCGCTATGCTTTTCGCAAAGGCGTTTCCTATGCCTATCAGTATTCACAGCAAAGCAATTCGAAAGCGGTGGCATTCACCACCAGCCATGCAAAAAATGCCAACCTGCCGGTCAGAAATTTTACGATCAAAGCTATCGACTACCAGGACGACGCCTTCATTCTGGATATTGGCGATCAGAACTCCACCTCGCGAAGGTATGTGAAACCCAACGGTGAAATCAAGGGTTCCCCGACCGAAACAGGGCAGAGTGTTCCATTTTTCCTGGTCTTTCCAGCTGGCGACTGGAAAGTATCGGAAAAGCGTCAGATCAAAAAGGAACTACAGCTTGGCAACCGGTCGATACCGGCGGTCTGGAACCTGATGCTGAAGTCCATAGATAATGAAAAAGGGCTGGCCGAAATAATTTTTGCGGCCAGTGTAAAGCTGCCTGACGACCCGTTGCGGAACAAAGCATTTACCCTCAAAGGGCGTGCGCTTTTCAACCTTTTTGAAGGAGTGATACACCAGGCCGAATGGCAATCAGTTTACCAGTTTACCTTTTCCAACAAGGAATTTGCCGTAACCCGCAAACTATGGGATTTTGAGCAACAGACCAGCTATTCTCTGCTGATGACAGGAATTCAGGAGTAGAAAATGAAAAGATTGTTTCTGCTTTTTCTGTTCATTTTGCCGATCAGTGCCACCGCCAGCGACATTACCACACCTTTCAAACTCTGGCTGTTGAACAACGAAGCCAGGGTCTTTTCTTCGCTTGCCGCCGATAAAATTCTGACAGAAAAGATATGTACACCCTTCGCATTCATTCCTCCAGGCAATTCAGAAGCCACCCGGGCGGAAGAATCCCTCTGGGAAACGCATCGCAAAATCTACGTTTTACTCGACGAAGCCCAAAGTGTCTACTCAATTGCCAGACAATTCGGCAACGGACGTTTCGCTATAGTCGTAAAGCAGGCCCGCCCCGAACTATGGTCTCTCATTCCGCTTCTGACTGCGAAACCATTACTGATTCCGCTACTGTCGTCCGGGTTCAGATGGTCATTTCACACCACCCTTCTCAAAAGCCTGCACCTGGATCCGGAACGGGATCTGGATTTATCAGCCCGGATGAGTAAAGCGTTCAAAAAGCTCAACGACGAAGAAATGCGCCTGATGTACGAATATTTCGCATCCTTCTCGGCTCTTTATCCATCAGATGCAAGCATACGCGTATTGAGAGGCTTCATAGAAACTGCCAGCCAGAAACCTTTTGGCACCGGGCTCAAGGAATTACTCAAACCATCCGGCAATCTGCCTGCCAAAGCTGCGGTTGCTGCAACTGCGCCTGAAGAAGACCCTCTTGCCGAGCTCGAAAAGCTGGCACAGTTCGATGCCGGTGAAACCAGCACCATCAGCTCTGAAGAATCTGCCAGCAACACACCGGAAGTAAGTAACCAGCCGGCTACACTCGAACCACCCCCACCAGGCGTCGAAGATCTGTTCAATATCTGGGAATAATCTGTAATTTTTTCCACGATTCGAAAGATTACTACCGCAAAACTTGATTTTGTACACAATTTGCAGTAGTCTAGCAACCACGAACCGTTAAATCACGGTCAGCCTGTTCAATCTGAAGGAGAATTGTCATGAAAAATATCGCTCTTGGTCTTGTTTTGTGCGGAAGCCTGGCCCTTGTAGGTTGTGGCGCAGAACCCGCCAAGCCAGCTGCTGCTCCCGCCGCAGCCCCCGCCGCCGTAGCTCCTGCTGCTCCTGCTGATGCTCCGGCTGCTGCTCCTGCCGCTGCCCCGGTTGATGCTCCGGCTGCTGCTCCGGCTGCTGCCCCGGTTGATGCTCCGGCTGCTGCTCCGGCTGCTGCTCCGGCTGCTGCTCCGGCTGCTGCTCCGGCTGCTGCTCCGGCTGGCAACTAATAACGACCTGCAAAAAGGGGACGCATCTGCGTCCCCTTTTGCATTTCCGGAAAAATTGAGCTCTTTAGTTTTTCAGCGATTGTAATATTCCTGGAGCTTCGGCGATGAATTGGTTCGCAATTTCTTCAGTGCTTTTTCTTCAACCTGGCGAACACGTTCACGCGTTACCCCGAGAATGCGGCCAATTTCTTCGAGAGATCGAGGTGTGCCATCATCGAGACCAAAGCGCAATTTAATGACTATCTGCTCCCGGTCGGTCAGTGTTTCAAGCACCCGGCAAATCTGGTCACGCAGCAGTGAGTCAATAACCGCTTCTTCAGGACTTACGGCATCGTCATTGGAAATATAATTTTCCAGAGAAGTGTCTTCCTTGTTTCCTACCGAAATTTCAAGGGAAACCGGCTCCTGGGTAAGGCGAACAACCTCTTCAATTCTGTCGATAGGCAGGTCAACCCTGGTCGAAAGTTCTTCCATCGATGGTTCACGGCCTTTTTCCTGAACGAACAGACGAATCTGCTTACGAACCTTGTTAACGATTTCCATGATATGAACAGGAATGCGTATAACTCTCGACTGTTCGGCAAGAGCGCGGGTAATCGCCTGGCGAATCCACCATGTCGAGTAGGTCGAAAATTTATATCCCATGGTGTAATCGAATTTTTCGATTGACCGGAGCAACCCCAGGTTGCCTTCCTGAATCAGATCGAGAAACAACAGACCACGGTTGGTATACTTCTTGGCAATACTGACCACCAGACGAAGGTTTGCGGTAATCAACGCTTCACGGGCATCCGGGTCGCCTTCGAGAATACGTCGGGCAAATTCCTTTTCCTGGTCATGGGTCGCCAGACTGAGCTTGGTCAGCTGTTGAAGATACAGCTTAACCGAATCATCAAAAATAGATTCTTCTTTGCGTTTTTCGCGCTCATCCTGATGATCGACGACATCTTCATCACTCCGTTTCCGGTGCGGAGAAGCTACCTTGATCTCCTCAGGAACAGCCTTCTTAACCTCGACAGGTTTTTCAGATTTTCCCGTTACTTCGCCTGCTTTAGGCTTGCTTTTCGGCATGTTCCAGCTCCTCTTCGCGGGCAAATCTTCCCATGCCGCGAAATTTTCTGTAGCGTTCGTCTAATAATTTATCGGCTTCCATTGCCATTATAATTTAG
>CAZPCO010000319.1:0-4514 GCA_964585025.1 uncultured bacterium
TCGAGAATTTCCTGGGCGCGCACCATTTCACCAAGGTTATACAAGCTGTTTGCCAGGTAAAAGCCAGCTTCGAAATCTTTCGGCCTTGCCTTGTAGACCTTTTCGAATACTTCACGGGCCCTGCTGAAATCACGACTGTCGAACAGCGCCAGGCCCTCCTGCATCTGTGCCTTATGATCGGGAGTTTCCTTTTCAGCATCGGCAAAAACGGTTACTCCATCCATGTCGCGCTGAACCTCGTCTGCAAGCGCGGTCAACAAAGCCCGGGAAAATTCATCGGTTCTCTGAATGAAACCACCGATAACACCCGCAATCTTAACCCACACCATCAGCTCGTTTTCACGTTTCCGGTCTTTGAGACCAGTGGCAATTTCTTCGAATACCGGTAATTCGCCATTGAGCATCAAAGCCTGATAATATTCAGAATAGACGTTGGACCGCACTGCCCCCAGAAATTTCTTGACCTTGCCAAGCTCTTCACGTGCCCCCAGATGGCCAAGCGCCGCAATCAGCCATGGCATTTCCTCTTCCGGTTCTTTGCGAATCCTTTCAAAAATCTGCGGAATAGCCGCAACCAGTCTGCGTTTAACTATATATTTCAACAATACTTCGATTACCGGCGGACAATCTTCTTTCTTGAACAGACCGAGCACCGCATCATCAGGAAAATCTTCGATACGCGTGGCACATTCTACAGCTTCACGACGCACCCACTGATTTTCATCGGCCAATAGCGGCTGAATTTCACGGGTTCCAACCAGATCACCAAGTTCAAGAGCTGCTTTGAGAGCCATTTTCCTGACCCCGAAATTTTCATCGGCCAGGAGTTTATGAACGTATTCTTCACGCTTCGGGTTGCTGATTCTTGCCAGCACGTAGGCAGCCGAACGTCGGGTCGGCGCGTCGCGACTCTGCAGCATCGCCGCCAGTTCTTCAGTAACCGCCTCAGAATCGGCATTGGCCAGGGCTATGCAGAGATTTGCCCTGACCCGGTTATTGGGGTGCCCATAGAATTTTTTCAATTTGCGCTTCATCTCGAGCGCTGGAATTTTCAGCATCGACACCGCTTCGACAGAATTGGCCTGGATACGCGGATCGAATGACCCGAGGCCGCTTTCGAAAGTCTTGAGCAGGCGCCCTTCTGAGAATGTAGCCAGAGATGAAATGATGATTGCCTTCAATCTTGAGTCGCGGGCAATTTCAAACTGCCCAATCAGAGCTGGAATCGCCTCAGGATCGCGCATGCTCGAAAGAATTTCGAGAACATTGATGACGATCCATTCATCTGGATCGTTCAAAAGGCTGCAGAGTGCCTGAACAACGTCGCGCCCCCCCATTTTATGCAGAGCCCGGGCCGAATAGTAGCGAACCATGCGGTCTTCGTCATGCAACAGTTCCATAAGCGAACGGGTTGCCATTGGGTCGCCGATCTCCCCCAATACCCGGACAATTTCTTCTTTATACAATGAATCCGGGTCTTGAAGACGTTCCAGAAGTTTTGTCACCGGTGTGCTGCTTCGATAATGACCCAGGGCGGTTATTGGCTCGATATAATCAGGATAATCGTTGAACGCTCGGGTCAGTGTCTGCAATGAATCCTGGTCTCCGATTCTGCCAAGGCTCAACAGCGCTTCAAATTTCAAATCATCAGAATAATCTTCGTAGATCATCGCTTCGAGCCGTTCCGTCGAAGGCTTCAGCAACCTGCGGGCCGCCTTGACATATCTGAAGGATTCAATTTCATGGTGGCTCATTCTACTATCTCCTTCATGATTGTCGAAACCAGTTTACCATCGACACGTTCATCCTTGAGCATCTCATTGAGAGAATCTTTGAGGGTTTTGCAGCCATCTTTGCGGGCCAGCATCAAGGCAGACTTCAACTGGTTGGTTTTCTTCTCGCGGATCAGGTTGCGCATGGCCGAATTCATTATCATCAGCTCATAAGCCATGACCCGTTCCTTTTTATGCAGGCTGGGCAAAAGTATCTGCGAAATTATCCCGATCAGCGACATTGAAACCTGAGTTCGGATTTCTTCATGGCGATGCCCCGGAAACATGTTGATAATACGGTCTATCGTCTGCACCGCCCCGACCGTGTGCAGCGTCGACAGCACCAGATGCCCCGTGTCGGCTGCAGTCAGAACCATCTCGATGGTGTCGACATCACGCATTTCTCCGACCAGAATGACATCCGGGTCTTCGCGCAGGGCATTCATCAGAGCGCTGTGATAATCGTTGGCGGTTACCCCGATTTCGCGCTGGGTAAATATCGACTTGCGTTCGCGGTAGACAAATTCGATCGGATCTTCGATAGTAATGACATGTCTGGCTGATATTCGGTTTATTTCATTGACTATCGCCGCAAGAGTATGTGTTTTACCTGAGTTGGCAGGCCCGGTTACCAGAAACAGTCCACGCGGCCGCGCGGCAATTTCCTTGAGCAGAGTCGGCAGGCCAAGACCATCGATAGATGGGGTCGACAAAGGAATGAAACGGAACGCCCCGGAAAGGCAGCCACGCTGACTGAAGATACAGGCCCGAACCCGCCAGCGGTTCTTGTATCTTGCCATGAAGTTCGCTTCATGCTGGGAACGCAGCTCACTCTGGGCTTTAATATCCATCAGCGGCAAAAACAGATTCGGCATTTCCTGGTAGGCAAGCGGCTCTTCAGGCAGCTGAATCAGTCGCCCTCCGACTCTGATTATCGGCGGCGAGCCGGCCTTCAAATGAAGGTCCGAGGCCTGGCGTTCGATGGCAATTTCAAAAAAGCGGTGAATTCTCAGCATGCTGGTTACCCCGTCAGATTGGCGGTTCGTTGAGTATCTTGCGCAGTGCCGCCGGATTAGGCGCCACCGAATAGGCATCTTCTTTTCTGACAACCCGGTCTTTAACCAGCTGTGCCAGCGACATTTCCATAGTGGTCATACCGAATTCAGTGCCGGTTTCAAGATAGGACGGCAACATGTGAATTTTGCCGTCGGCAATCAGAGACCGTACCGCCGAGGTATTCAGCAGTATTTCGAAAGCTGCGACCCGGCCGCCCTCGACCCTTGGCAGCAGTGTTTGCGAAACGACGCCACGCAGCACCATAGAAAGCTGCAGAAGAATCTGATGATGCCTGGCTTCAGGAAAAACATTGACAATGCGTTCAGCGGTGCTGACTGCCGAACTGGTATGCAGAGTCGCGATGACCAGCTTCCCCGTTTCGGCGGCATTGAGGGTCAGCGAGATCGTTTCAGGCTCGCGCATTTCACCGACGACTATTATGTCCGGGTCCTGGCGCAGAACGGTCAGCAGACCGTCATAAAAACTAGGGCAGTCGATGCCGACCTGACGCTGATTGAAAAAGCTGTTACCATCTTCGAACTGATACTCGATCGGATCCTCGAGCGTCACCACATGGCGACGGGCCATGCGATTGACATAGCTCAGGTAACTGGCCATCGTCGAGGTTTTGCCGGCACCGGTCGGCCCGGTGATAAGAATCAGACCATTGGGCTGCTCGATCAGACGACGCGCCGCTACCGGTAGACCAATTTCGTCGAATTCCATAACCCGGTATGGAATTACCCTGAAGACGGCACCGGCGCCGTTCAGATCCTGGTAGAGGTTGACTCTGAATCTGCAGACGCCTTCAAGTGAATAGGCAAAATCGATTTCGCGAACCTTGCGAAATTGATCCTGCTGGTCAGGGGTCAACAACACTTCGATAATCCTGTCGAAATCAAGTTTGTTGAATTTGAAATCTTCAAGATGGCGAATATGCCCATCGACCCTGATTGCGGCTGCTTTGCCGATTTTCAGGTGCAGGTCGGAGGCGTTCTCATCAAAAGTCAGTTTTAGTAATCTGAACAAGCTTTTTGCATCTGCCATGCCCGTCATTATAAGCGCAAAAACCCCGCTGTTCAACCAAACAAAATAAAATTTGCTTTAACTTTTCTTAATGTTTGAAGTATTCTAATTTGTCCTCTTTTCTGCTAAATTTTACGCTGAAGCCTTATTTGCCGGGGAAAACCGATGACCGCCAACAATATCGTCCTTACCAGCATCAAGCCGCTTATTGCCAGGCTTATTCATAATTTTGTCGCCGGCGACTACGACCAGCGTCGCGAAGCCGCCATCGCTCTCTCAAAGTTCAAAGGAGAAAAGGCGACCGACTTCCTGCTGCAGACCTACGAAAGCGATAACATCCAGGATTTTATGGCCCTGGCACTCGGCAATATCGATAATCATAAAGCAATCGGGCTTCTGATAAACGCTCTCAATGATTCCCAGCAGGAAGTACGCTTCAATGCAGCTCAGGCGCTCGGCATGCTTGAAAACCCTGAAGCCTTCGATATTCTTATGGAAGCGCTCAATACTTATTCAGAGGCAAACGTCGGCGCCAGTACCCAGGCCCTTGAAGAACACGCTTCACAGATTTTTTTCGAAGAAGATGCCATTATCAGCGCGATCATTGCAGTCGGAAAAATAAAAAACTGGCGCGCAATCTCACTGTTGAAGAAACTCCTT
>CAZPCO010000320.1:0-4509 GCA_964585025.1 uncultured bacterium
AATTGTTCTCTGAGAAGCTCGACTGCATGAATGCTGCAGGCGCGTAATTCAATCCCTTCATAAGAACCGGAACGAAGCGGTCGGCCTGAGTTGATTGCGAGTTCCAGTTCCGAACTAAGAGTCAGAATTCCATCAACTTTCAGGACGTGCGGCACCAGATTGTCGGCAAAAATGGTCAGATCACCTATATCATTGAAGTGCCCGTAACTTTCTCCCGAAAAGGCAATATGCAGATCAGAGGCAGTAATCTGAGCCCGTTTAAGAATATAGACATTCTGCCCTTCATATTGAAAAATATCGCGATAAAAAGGCATCTGCAGCAGAATTTCAGCCATAGCTGCTGCAGAGCCATTGGCCGCTGTGATCAATTGCCGGCAGTTCCCAGCAAAATCGCGGATCAACAAATCTCCCATGGCGTTCAATGCTGCTGCAAACAGATGCATCAGTTCCATAGCCGGTGGATTGGCAGGCGATTGCCGAAAAATGTGACAACATTCCTTTGCGTCGATTTGTTGCAAAAATTCGGCACTATAGCAGCCGCGCTGTCTGAAATCGTCTTTCAGCCGTGATGCAATCGTAAAATAACCATTCTCGCATTCTGGTTCGATTTCAAGACTGTTGAACCAGCCGGAACCGAAATTGATACAGTCGAGGACCAGGAAATATACCAGCATCGTTTCTGGATCGTCACAAAAATGATTGTCTCTGTCCATAACCGGGGCAAGAGCTGTTTCTATCGGCAATTCTGCAGCATAGCGTTTCATTACTTCCCGGTTAATTCTGACTGACTTCGCCAGGTCGGCAACCCGGGCACAGCTTTCTCTGATTGAAGAAAAAAGTCGGTTTTGCATGAGGTTCTCCGCAACTCTTGATACTGTTATCCAGATATTATTGATTCCGGTCGTTAAAGGCAAATCATTTTTCAGCTCGAGCTTTATGGCTGCATTAGAAAACCAGGCAGAGAATGTAAAAACCGGATGGCAGAATTGCAGGTATAATAGACTGGTAACCTGTGCAGAGTTTAAGGAGATTTCGCATGAAAAAGTGCCTGTTTCTGTTGTTGGTTGGCATGGTGTTTTGTCAGGCTGCATGGGCAGCCACTCCATTTGGAAGTAATCCGGTTAAAATCAGTGGTTTTGCGGCTTCTCTGAATCAGGCATCGGCTTCTGCCGTTATCAAAAGCGACAACAGTCTGATCAAATTGCGGGTTGGCGGTTACAACATTGCACATGCCCGCGGTGAAGAGTCAGGCGGCTTGAATGAAATCGGCAAGCCTTCAAAATTGAAGGGCATCGCACAACTGGTTAAAAGAAATAAGCTCGATATTATCGGCTTTACGGAAATTTCGAAAGGTGACATGCGGGTCCTGTTCAGGAATCAGCCGAAATTCATTGCCGAATATCTGGGATTTCATCACGTCTATGCTCAGAATTTCCGGCGCGGCCTGCTGGCCACTCAGGGTAATGCGATCGTCTCAAGATACCCCATTGTCTCGCATAAAAACCATAACCTGTATCGTTCCGACAGTAAACATGAGCAGCGCAGCTGCCTGGAGGCAATCATCGATCTTGGCAGGGCCGGCAAGATAATGGTTCTGGTTGCACATCTCAGTCTGGTTGCCGAAGAATCCACTCGACAGATAGAAGAAATCTGGAAGCTTGTAGAAAAAAGCCAATACCCGGTAATTCTTTGCGGTGATTTCAATTCACGGCCGAAATCGGCACGAATAAAATGGCTGGCAGAAAGAATGCGCGATACATCGGCCAATCTGAACACCACTTACAAGAATCTTCCGGATGTAAAGATAGACTATCTTTTCGTTCATGGCCCATGGCGTTATGGCAGCAGCAGGGTAACCGGCTTCGACCTCGATTATTCTGACCATGGATTACTGTATAACGACTTTTCTCTGCTTAAACAAGCCAAAGAAAAGTAGATTTTAAGCCTGCCTGTGATATAATGCGCCTCAGTTTGACATGGGGCGCGTTTTTATGACCACAGACCGGATTTTTGCTGACGTAATTCAGAAACCTGCCGACTTTGTTTTTGACGAGCGGGTGGCGGCAGTTTTTCCCGATATGCTGCAACGTTCCATTCCGGGTTACCCGGCGATAATCCGCATGATCGAGACTCTTACCGCCCGCTATGCCCAGCCGGGTTCGAATCTTTATGATCTGGGCTGTTCGCTGGGAGCGAGCTCTCTCGCCATGCAGAAGGGTCTGCTTGTAGATGACTGCACAATAGTCGGCATAGACAATTCTGCGGCCATGATCAAGCGGTGCCGGAAAATTGAACCTCGGCCAGGTGACCGGGCCCGCATGGAATTCATCTGTGAAGACATTGCCCTGACTGATATCAGAAATGCATCGGTTGTGGTCATGAATTTTACTCTTCAGTTTGTCGACCCGGCGCAAAGAAGTGCTTTGCTGAAGAAGATCTCGGCCGGAATGCTGCCGGGAGGCATACTCGTTCTCTCAGAAAAGGTAGTTTTTGCTGATCAGCAGGTCAATGAACTGCTGATCGACGTATATCATGCGTTCAAGCGGGCCAATGGCTACAGTGATCTCGAAATCAGTCAGAAAAGAAGCGCTCTTGAAAATGTCCTGATTCCGGAAACCATCGATGCTCACGAAAAGCGTCTTCTTGGTGCCGGTTTCAGCAGTGCCAGTGTCTGGTTTCAGTGCTTCAATTTCATGTCGATGCTGGCTATCAAATGAACTTCCCCTTCGATTTCAGCGGATTTTTTCGGATTCTGCATGAACACGGCATGGAAAGCTGGCAGCAGCATTTTCAGAATGTGATAGACCGGGCAATTTCTCGACCTGATGGTAATTTTCCTCAATGGCTGGCTGCTCTGAGCATGATTCCTGACATGCCTGCTGGCCATGTCGTTCTCGACAACGATGCGGTCACTGCTTTTCCGGTTGCTCCCCCGGACTCAGATCAGGCTGCCAGGCTGGAAATGGCGCTGCAGCAGCTTTCGCCCTGGCGGAAGGGACCTTTCAGGCTGGGCGATATCTTTATCGATGCAGAATGGCGCTGTGAAATGGAATGGAACCGTGTGGTCAGGCATCTTTCGCCGCTGGATGGTCGGCTGGTGCTTGATGTCGGCTGCGGAAACGGCTACTATCTTTTCAGGATGGCCGGGTGCGGTGCCAGAACGGTAATGGGCATCGATACTTCTCTGCTGTTTATGTCGCAGTTTGCGGCGGTGCAGAAGTTTGTCGACCAGAAAAATGTTTTTATGCTGCCGATTGGTTTTGAAGACATGCCGGCCGGTATGGAAGTTTTCGACACGGTTTTTTCGCTGGGAGTGTTCTACCATCGCCGCTCACCATTCGATTTTCTGAGAAGTCTGAGAAATCTTCTGAAAAAGGGTGGTGAACTGGTGCTTGAAACTCTTGTAGTCGAGGGTGATCAGCATCATGTTCTGGTGCCTCCAGATCGTTATGCGCGTATGAGCAATATCTGGTTCATTCCTTCCCCGGATGCAATGCTTCTCTGGCTTAAAAAGGCCGGATTTGTCGAAGCCAGAATGGTAGATCGGTGTCGTACAACTGTTGAAGAGCAGCGTGCCACCAGATGGATGCCTGGCGACTCGTTCGCGTGTTGTGTTTTGCCAGAAAACCCGGAGTTGACGGTCGAAGGATTGCCGGCGCCGGAACGAGCGGTTTTTGTTGCCCGACACCCCTGATCTGTGTACAACCCCTTGACAAATGATGCTAAAATTGTCATAAGCAAAGAAGGAGCAGGTTTAATCTTCATCGATTTTTCTATGTTTGCAAAGGAGACCGGTAAGGTGAAAACTCAAAAACCAGAGAAAAAAATTTTGAGAAAAATGAAACAAGAGTATGATTACTTTGACGAGGAACCCCGCAAGTCCAAGATTAAAAAGCCCAAAAGAGGCCAGAAGATTTTTTTGGCTGATGATGAAGAAGATTATCAACAATAAGTTTGTTTGCTGTCCCTGAAAGGAAGTATTTTCAATGAGAACCAGGATTTTTACTGCCGCCCTGGCGATGGGCCTGGCTTGTGCTGCCTGCGACCCGGTTTCTGCTGCCATTTTTTCTGGCATGATCAAGGTTACCCGTGACGCCAGTCGTCAGATCACCGCTGCGGTCCTTGAAACCAGCAATCGTGATGGCGCAGGAAATCCGGTTTCCTACAACATCGTCATGGATGAAAATGGCCGCGCAATCGCTGAACAGTATGAATATAAAGATATCAAAATTGACGGAATGCTGACCGGCAAAGACATCAAGGCAGATACCTGGGAAGGCGTTCCTGACGGTTTTTCCGGTTCCTCCAGCAGTTCTTCCGGGTCCAGTTCTTCAGGAGAGCCAGAGCCGGATCCCGTCGGTGATTCTGGCGACTCCGGTGATTCTGGCGACTCCGGTAATTCTGGCGACTCTGGTGATTCCGGTGATTCTGGTGACTCCGGTAATTCTGGCGACTCTGGTGATTCCGGTGACTCCGGTAATTCTGGCGACTCTGGTGATTCTGGTGATT
>CAZPCO010000321.1:0-4484 GCA_964585025.1 uncultured bacterium
TCCATGATTAAAAATGCAAATCGCTTGATACTACTGTACGTGCATGCTATTGTAGTCCTGCATACTAAAACAGGGAATAATTATGTCCGATTCGCAAAAATTGCTTAATCTTAAAGAAGTTTCTCAGATTCTGAAAATAAATACGGAAGTATTGCGGCGCTGGCTGCGCGGCGGCAGATTGCCCGGAGTGAAGGTAGGCAGCGACTGGCGGGTCAATCCGGCAGATCTTCAGCCGTTTCTCAACCCGTCCGGATCAGAACGAAACAGTGGCAAGAACAATGAAAACCAGCAGAAAATGTGTTTTCGATTTCCCAAATGGCTTGAATTCTCTGGCTTGCCACGATTGTTGAACAGCAAATACGGAGCAGAAACCTGGCCGGTGTTCAAAAAGCTTATCGAGCTTGACTTCGAGCTTGGCAAGCCTGCCGACAGAGTTTTACCGCTCGACATTACCGAAATTGCTGAACGAACCGGATATGACGTCGCCAGGGTCGAAAAGAGTATCGCCGACCTGGCCGGTGCTGGTTATCTGGTGATGAGCAGCCAGGCGGCAACAAGGTACTTTGCTATCGCGACTCCGATAAAAACTCCAAAACTCATTCTCGACATCCCCTACGAAAAAGGCGGCGTAAAGGGTGCACCCGGAACAGCCCTCAACAATGCCTGCCTGCGTCGTTTTCTCGAATCAGGCGAATCATGACTAAGGATCTGATATGGAATTAAACGGCCAGACTCTTGTAGACACAAAAAACAGTAGTTCAGTGACTTTTCTTTTTGCAGCGATTGGCCTGATTGGCTTTGCAATCATCGGCGCTTCGACTTTTCTCGACTTTACGCCGGTAGTGGCGCAGAACTGGCGGGCCAGCGGCGTAGGCCTGCCGGTTATGATCAGTTGTCTGTTTGGAGCCTATGCGATGGCACGTCGCGATTTTTTTACCGGGTTTTTCATTGCCATCTTTGCCGGCTTTTTTCTCACGCATGAAATAATCATCATTTACGATAACAAAGCCGTTGAAATGGGCATGGAACTTGGTGCTAACGGCTGGTTCAGACCGGTTCTCAATATTTACCGGGATGCATTTTCCTTCAATACTGGAGCTTTCTGGGCTCTTGTCGGGGTTATGATCACTCTTGCCAGCGTCATTGTCGGTGGTCTGCTCGATGTAGTCGACAAAAACCAGATAGCTCTTGCAAAAGCCATTGCTGCAAAGGAAGCCGCTGAAATCCCGGTAATGGCAGGCTCAGACGATTCATCATCAGATATAGACCCATTGGATACAGACGACGACATCGAAACTGATCAGTCATCCTGACGGCAAAATCGCCGATGGCGCGGGCCAAAAAGAACATGAACAGCTTAGAAACAGTTATTTTGCCGTTACGTTCGCCACTTCACGATTCTGAACGAGGTTTGCAGGCAGTCGAAAATCTTCTGCAAGCCTGCCGACATGAATTTCCATGCCGGGTTCTTGAAGATAATGCCGCTGAAAAGTTCGATCTGCTTGTGATTGCTGTGATGACTGGCGGTACTGAAAACAGCTTTTTGCAGATCTGGCCAAAAATGCGGCAAACTGGCCGGCCAGTTCTGCTTGCGGCAACCCGCACCGATAATTCGTTGCCTGCCGCCCTGGAAATCCTCAGCTGGTTGAAGGCAAACGAACCCGATACGGATGTGGCAATCGTCCACGGCACCAATGAACTGATTGCTGCCTGCATCAAAGAAAAACTTGAAATTTTCAGCATCGATGTGGCACTTGCTTCCATGACCGCAGGTGTTATCGGGCAACCTTCCGAATGGCTTATTGCCAGTTCACCGGATACTTCAATTCTTGAAAAGAAGCTCGGAACCAGGTTCGAACATATTTCGATGCCACAGTTCAAAGCCTATGTCGACAAGGCAGAGGCTACGGCTCTTTCTGATTTTGCCCGCACTTTTTATCGGTCCGGTGACCGCAGCAACACTTCTGAACTTGCCAGGGCAGCCAAAATATACGGCGGGCTGATGAAGGCGGTAAAAGCTCACCAGCTTCAAGCCCTGACTTTGCGCTGCTTCGACATTCTGCAGACCGACCAGACTACCGGCTGTCTGGCGCTGGCAAAGCTCAACGATGAAGGCATAACCGCCGGCTGTGAAGGCGATGTTCCGACAATGCTGACTATGATCATTCTCAGGCTGGTCAGCGGCAGAGCAGCATTTATGGCCAACCCATCGAACATCGATGGCAATCTGGTAACTTTCGCACATTGTACATGTCCGATTTCAATACTCGGCTCTTACAGCCTGAACACTCACTTTGAATCCGGCATCGGACTGGCAGTAGCCGGCGGTTTTACCGCCGATGTTTTTACAGTGTGTCGTTTTGATTTCGTAAACAACCGTTATGCTCTGGGTGTTGGCAGAGCAGTGCCGCATGTCTTTTCAGCAGAGCTTTGCCGTACTCAACTGCGGCTCGACCTGCCGGGAGCCGCCAGGTATTTTCTGGGTGCGGCGCTGGGTAATCACCATGTTCTGGTGCCCGGCGACCACAGTGACAGGCTGCGACGCTGGAGCGAACACAAGCGTCTGCAACCTGTCTGGGAATGAATTTTATTGCGGGTCGTGCGCGAGCAGGCGCCTTTGCGAGCGATAATACTTGAACGGCGAATAGTAATAAAGATTGGCGATACCTGACATATAAATGCAGGCATATCTTTCTACCAGGGTTGCAAACCTCGAAATCTCGTTGCCGGCACGCATTACTTCGCCCCAGTATGTGTTGAAGCCTTTCTGGCTTGCAAATATCAGGTCGCGCAGCTCCTCATCCAACTTGATCATACGGTCTTTCAGGCTTTCATATTCCTTTTTTGCAGCTTCAGAGCGATCATGTTCT
Source organism: uncultured bacterium (assembly GCA_964585025.1). GTDB lineage: Bacteria > Muiribacteriota > Ozemobacteria > Ozemobacterales > Ozemobacteraceae > Rifleibacterium. The sequence goes on from CAZPCO010000321.1 coordinate 2,871, forward strand.
TTGAGAAACATTTTTTCCCGATGCTGCAGAGAAAGATTCTCAAGTTCTTCCTTTTCGGCCATTTTTTCGGCAATTTTGTGGTGCAGCTGGCGTGTTTCTTCAAGGACTGGGACTTCTTCAGCAAGCTCCTGAACGACCAGGCCGGTTCGCCAGCCGATTGTTTCTTTCAAAGTCACGACATCCCCGAGAATATGGTCGCCAAGATAGAGGATTTCGGAGGGTTTCAAGTTCAGGTGTTTCTCAAGGATGGAAGCATTGCCGCCCTGATATAGCCCGCCCCATTCAATCTGACCGTAGAAGTTGGAAAGCATGCCGGTATTGGGATCGACACGCAGATAACGGTTACGTGCTGTAAAATAGTCTGGTTTATTTGAAGAAACGATGACGAGGTCGAAAAGTTTCTGCCATGGAATTTTAAGATATGGCCCAAAGCAGTATTCCATGACTTTGCGGCTGTATTCATAATCTGAGTTGGTTATCAGAGCCAGCTTCTTGCCAAAACGCTTGAACTTGAGAAGAGCGTCGACAATTCTTTGATCCTGGATCAGATACTTAGAGGGGTTGCTGACGACATCACCCTTGAGTTCTTCTTCCTGGTGGGCGTCGTTCAGACATTTACGCACCTCGTTGAACAATTTTCGATAATTGATCTTGTGATTACCGCCGTCGAAATAATCGACGAGCTGCGCGTACATCCAGCCTTCAGCCTGTGAAAAGAGGGTGTGCACGATGTAATAACGTGAATCGAGCAGATCGATGCTGTTGGGGCCGAATTTTTCTTTCTGTTCATCGAATGAATAAAAGCGTGAACCATGTGAAGCGACTCGGACGAAACCGTAGCGGTTAACCTTGAGAAAATCGCCGGTCTCGGTATCGATAACCAGACCGCGAATGATGAAATCTTTGTTGAATTCGAAGCTGCGGATTTCTTCGGGATAATTGTATTCGCGAATCAGCTTCTCTTTGAGAATCTCGTATGCTTTGGCCTCGAATGCCGGGACATTGTAGGTTACCAGCGTGTAATCCATGTCAAAGCCGATAAGCTTGATCGTGTTCATGTTGAGAGTACGGTTGACGAAAATTTTGTTCTGGCAGGGGATTTCTTTTTCTTTCATAACTTTTTACCTTGTTTTTACTTAAGCAGAATAATACCACAAAGCTCCATTGCTGGTCGATTGTAATGTGCAAAAAGCTGAGCAAACGGGAAACTTTATCATCTTATGATGGTGTGGTGATCGCAGAGCGGTTGCAATAAGGTATTGTCTGTGTTAATTTGAAAGCATGAAAAAAGTCAACTTCACCAGTTTGCCGAAAAAATTCGACACCAGTGCTATCAATCGTCATACCGCAGGTCCTGAAGGGCTAACCAGACTGCACAAACAATGGTCTGACAATCTGAAAGCCCGTACACGCGCCAGGCGAATAATCTTTTCGACCGGTGCCAACACCTGCAAAATAGACGGTCTTAAAGATTTCCGCATCAAGTTTGTTTTGTCGAAATAAATGGTAGAAAAGCCGAGAATGTAAAAAGCCCCCGGAAACCGGGGGCTTTTGTTTTATCAGTCGAATCAGACCATTTCGACCTTGATATCGTTGGAGAAGATGAAGAGATCG
>CAZPCO010000322.1:0-4481 GCA_964585025.1 uncultured bacterium
ATTTGCGAGTTAATAGATCCCTTTACGTTTCAATCCCCGATTTGGTGGGGAGGCCGTTAGAACTTAATTATCAAAAAAGTGTACAAGCAGGCAATCCGAGTTTCAATCCCCGATTTGGTGGGGAGGCCGTTAGAACATTCTGACGGCTTATATGGTACATTGTGGTACCAGATTGTTTCAATCCCCGATTTGGTGGGGAGGCCGTTAGAACCATATGGGAATGTTTGGTACTTATATCTGCGAGATGAGTTTCAATCCCCGATTTGGTGGGGAGGCCGTTAGAACCCTGGCCCTAAGCGATGCTGTGTTAATCATAAATTTCAAGGGCAAAAATGTCAACCTATGCTGAAAATTCAGCAACAACTGCGGCTAATTTACCTCGAAAATTCTGTAACGCTGATGGGAGCGTATGCACGGTCAATGTCAACCTCGATGGAAAAATGCGGTTTTGCAGGGGGGCGGGTGGGTTCACATTGATATGCGGAATTCAGGAACTTATCAGCTGTAGATTTGCCAGATCGTCAACTTCGCTCAAAAGGTAACCGGAGAAAAGTTTTGGTTTGAATAAATGGTAATAGCCAAGAGTCAGGCTGTCGAGAAGATGTTTTTCGACAGACAGAGATAATTCAGGAACCGGCTGTACACGGTAGTCTGATTTGCCCAGACGAGTGAAGCGCAGAAGAAAAGCCAGAGCAAACTCAGAATTGTTAACCAGATGCCTGCCTCTTCTGACATGCCGACAGGCCTTGCGCCGGTCACCGCTCAACAGGTAATACAAAGGCGCCAAGGCCTGGACAGTTCGCCGGGCAAAGGCCGGGTTCTTGTCGCAATCGGCAAGAGAAGCAAGCCATAAGGAGTTTTCCGGGGTAGAGCCATCAGGTTCCAGCAGAGTCTGCATCAACGACAGGAAAATCTCGTGCTTGCGGCGCAACTGTTCATTGACGGTAACTGGAACGCTGAAAGAATAACGTTCGAGAAGCTTCGATCTGATGCAGGGCTGGCAGGCGGATGGCAAAAAAAGCAGCCAGAAAAGAGATTCCAGCGGAAATTCCAGGGGTGACAACAAATGCCGGCAGGCAGAACATGGCAGAACCTTTTCGCTCTGAAATTTTTGTCTCAGCCAGCCGGCAAGATACGGCAGACGAAGGTTGCCGGCGTGGCGGTATGATTTCTCTTTTATGATTGCTTCAGCGGTAGAAGCATAGTGACTGGTAATCGCGCCGGCCCAGTAAGCCAGACAGGCCTCACGAAGCTCGGTCGCAGGTGTGCGGTAACTGTTGCCGGTAAATTGCCTGATCAGGCCAGAAAAATTGAGCTCGGGCCAGCGGCCGCATAAAATGGCACGGAGACAGGAGATGCCGGGTTGGGGCAGCCAGAGAAGATCGGGCGACCTGCCATGAATGGCCCTTTTACAGGTTTTGAAAGGGTCTGGAACAGTTGCCGGCAATCGCTTTATTGCATCGGGCGTGCCTGCAGCGTGCAGAAGATCTTGCATTGCAGGAAAAACCGCCAGTTTTTCAAGGTCGCCGCGGACAAAAGTTGCGGCGAGATCAAGGCCCGGCGCAGCCCTGGCAGTGAGAAATTCCAGATGCAGATCGAGAAGCCTGCGACACAAACTGGCTGCGGCAGTTGCACCTGTGGCAGTAAAGCCCTCGGCGGCTTGCCAGAGATAAAGAAGACGCTTTCTGATTGTCAGAACCGGCCCTTCCCGGAAGTGTGCTTCGCCATCTATCAATTTAAGCACCTTCTGCATGATCCAGGTGTCGATGCGTCGCCGGCTTGAGTTTGTAGCATAAAAAGGGGCATAACGGTCAAGAAGGCTGACGAGCTTCTGCAGCAGAGCTTTTTCAATACCGTTCAATTGCCTGAGAAGTGAAAAAGCCAGCAGCATTTCTGATGGCTCACGAAAAAACAGCCATAACAACAGCGGAAAACGGTGGCGGACATCTGTGAATTCTGACTGAGCCAGTAAAAATACGTGTGGTTTCTCAATGAGAAAGCGTGAAGCATGATAAATTTCCGGCGATGATTCGGCAAATCTCCTGGAAAAAGTTAAATAGAGGCTTTCGGCGGCAGCAGGTGTGTCTCTAAGCATTTCCTGCAGAAGCCACGGCAGGCAGGCAAACCGAAATGAAACGGGCAGAAATGCAAGGGTTTTCCGGGGATCGGTCCGGGTGTTGGTGCAGTATTCACGCACAAGGCGCTGCAGTCGTTGCCGACGAACATATGGTGGCTGTTGCCGGAGCAAGGATTTCCAATATGCTGCCGGTTCATTTTCATTGGAAACATTTTGGGAAAAGAAGATGGCGAAGTCATCGGGCGAAGGCGTTTGCCGGTCTGACTGCAACCAGCCGACAACCCGGCGTGTCTGCCGTGCCATGCCAGTGTTCTGCAGCAACCATTCATTCAGTTCATCTATGTCGTTGACGGCGACAACTCTGGAGTCGCCAGCAAACAAGGTTTTATCGAAGTCTTTGGCTGGCACCAGGCACGTGGTGAAGCCTGTATTCAGAGCGGCGGCAATTTTTTCATCAAGCCGGGAAACCCTGCCGATGTTGCCGGTTTTGCTGCATACGGTGCCCGTGCAGCAGATATTTCCCGACTGCGGGCCGGCATGGGCAGCCAGCCAGAGGGATACCCACAGACCCATCTCGAACGAATTTCCCTCTGCCGAAAACCCGGGAAAAGGAAAACACATGAGGGGAAGCAGCGGCATCAACAGCCTGTCCGGTGCAAACCTGTGCATGAATAGCTCGCAGAGATGACGGTGCTGCGAAATGATCCGGACTTGAGACGATGGAGGCATATAAAGGGAAAAATCGTCAGAAAAGCGATCGAAGATAACTCCCGGGTGCGAAGGGTCGTCACTTCTGATTATCAAAGGAACCGCCGGCTGGCTGAGTCTGACGTCGCTTGCGGTTGTTTTGCTCATTTAGCGGTTAAGCATACGTTCGAGTGAGATTTCTACGTTTTTGAGGGCAAGAATCTTAAGATTTTCGAGCTGTGAACGGCTGTAGCTGCAATATGCAAGAACAAGCGGCAGACGCCTGATCTCGGAATCAAGAAAAGAAAACCAGGCTTGAGGCCTTTCGGGGTGGTATTCAGCCAGCATTGAGAAAAGACGGGTAGGGCGGCGTTGCCAGAAATTGTGGAGAAAACTGCCAAGGCCGCCGGGCAATGAAGTTGCTGCAGTCTGGCGGGCAGTCTCTTCGATGGTGCTTTCGGGTTCGTTCCCGGCAAACTCGAACCAGCATGAGAAGATTTTTTCCAGAAGGGTTTCCGGCAAAGCGGCTATTTTTCCTCCAGGATGATCAGGTCGATGGTTCCTGAGGCGGGCAAACCGGTAGAGTCGGGCTGGATAATACACACGCCATCTCTGGCAGCTATTTTAAAGGTGGCAGCCTGCCGCATTTTCACCAGAAGCTGGAAATCTTTGCGGCTGGTATGAACCAGCTGCAGCGAATAGTCTTCGTGGCAGCGAACGCGGAATGGCAGTTCGCCGTCACTGCCGAGTGTGTCTGTAAGTTTTCGGTACAGTGCTGCAATGAAAGGGTTTTCTCTGGCTTCGGAAGCGGCATATATTGATGCAGCGACTGATTCACATACATTAAGCCCGTTTTCAGGTTCTGGAAACAGAACTGCCCTGACCAGCCGGCCCAGTTTCAGATACAGCAGTTTCAGGCTATGTTTTTCGAGTTCATACTTTTCGACGACTGCATTGTCTACATCAAGGTCAGCTTCAATGAGACGTTTGAAAGTCAGATCTGAAAAAAAGCTGCCCCGGTTGATTTCCTGATGGCGGAAAAGCTTCATGGCGCTGGAAAGGGCAACCTGTGCCGGGCTGTTTAAACTGCTAAAAACTTTGTCGAGCAGATCGTTTTCGACCGCTCCATGGTATTCCATGAGCTGACAGCAGAGAACCGGCCGCTCATTCCAGGTTTCGATTAGCACGGGCACCCCAAGGGTGGTTGCTGAGGAGGTGGTAAGAATATCTGAAGGCGCCAGTTCGAGAAGGTTTGGTGCAAGAAAAAGAGGCGCGATACGTACTGCAGGGTCAAGATCCTTGCTGCCCTTGAATGGGTCCGAGGTTATCAGGCAGAACTCAGTAAGCTTTTCCGGGCCATAGAAGAAACGCCAAATCTGGCCGGGTTTAACCGCCGAGGGCGATGCCGGAGCCTGGCAAGCCGTTTTTTCAGGTTGCTGCCGATGGCGATGAAAATTTATGAATGCTCTTGCCATGTTTTCTTCAGCGAGAAGACGGCCACAAACCGGGCAGGTTTCGGCGTGACAGGCAAGATCTTCAGGAATCTTCATGTGCGGGTTTTCCATTTTGTTTATGAGAAATTCTACCAGTTGCCTGGTAGGGAACCGGCATTCGTTCATTTTGCACCCCCGGCAAGTTTTCGGTAGTGACAGATCAGGATGTTTACCAGGCTTTTGATGCCGGTTTGCTGGGCTTCAACCGGGAAATCCACCAATGA
>CAZPCO010000323.1:0-3342 GCA_964585025.1 uncultured bacterium
CGACATTCTTTACCCGGTTCCGCCCGCAATCGTAAAAATGTTCATGGAACAGTCCTTTGCCAAACCCGAAGGAAAGAATGTCGTGGTCGTGCCGCGCAAAGAGATTCCGAACGCAGCCGAACGTGCGGCTTTCTACCGCAAATACGCCGAAATGGCAGTAAATTGAAGAATCTGAGGCAAACTCAAAATCCCCGGCCACCAGAAATGGCCGGGGATTATTTCAACAGGCCGACAACTGGCTGAGAAGATGCAGTTCCGGAGCAAGATCGGTCAATAGAGCAGCCAGAGGTGCCAGATGCTGCCAGCCGGTCACATGCAACAATACACCATCGGTATCGGCGGCCAGATGCCGTAAAATGTCGGCGATGCGGCTGTCACAGGGCTCGATGGCCGCAGGTTGCAGATATTCCGAACCGGCTTTTTCCCACTGGCGCTGCACCTGAGTCTGCAGACAGGGCGAGCTTTCGCCTGCCAGAAAAGTGAGATTGGCATTGGTCATAAGCTCGTTTTCAAGCAGAGACAAACGCTGTCGGGAATCATCGTCGCTGCCGATCAGCATGAATTTCCCGCCCCATGCTTCGGCTGCCCGGGCTTCGAATGGCACTGCCAGCTGCCCTGCAACTGCCTCCAGAGCCGGAGGCAAATTTCCATCAGGCCGACGAAATATTTCCAGAAGTTTCAGAAAAGCGGCAGAGCGGGAACGTCTGAATTCGATGGCATAGTTGCTGACGTCTACGGTAACCAGATCGGGCGCGAATTTATTCAGAGCCTGCAAAAGAGCCGGAAAGCCATGCGGATCGAGGTGAACGGTTCCAATAATGATCAGTCGCACTGATTTACCTCTGCAGTCGGGGGCTGTGCTCACAAACGGGTTATTGAGGCAATCGGTTTCTGTTTGAAGCCTTCTTACATGAATTTACGCCTGCATTTTCATGTGAACACTTAATTCGCTGGTCGTTCGGCAGCTGGTTGATAATTTGCAGCTCAGGTGCGAGTCGTGATGCTGAGATCAGCGGCATTATTTGGCATCGGGTTCACGGAGAGGAAATACGCCAAAATCCCTTGCGGCTGCGATATCAACTACTGCGCAGCCATCTACCACCATATCTTCATCTTTCAGGGCTTTTTTAAGCTTTCTGGAAATGGCTTTCAGTCCGCTTTTTCCTTCGGCCAATGCATCTGAAAATGATCCGTTGCCCAGAACCGTGGTTTCTATTGCGGTCAGTTCTGCTGCAGAGGTAACCTCATCCTGGTCTGCTTCAAGTTTAACAGCTATGAACATGTGATCCGGCAGAACAATAAGATAAACATCGAGCCCCATTCTTCGCAGTATGGAAGCGAGCAGAACACTGCCGTCAACGCAGTTGGCCTGTTTTGTTTTCAATGCTTCACCTATTCTTCTGACAAATTGCCCGTAGACATCTCCTTCTGCCAGAGAAGACGTTGTAATGCTGCTGTAGCGCAGTCCCCGCTCCTCGATGACGTTCCAGACCGCTTCAATTTCCTGCAGAACCGCATTTTTATCTCCCTGGTAACCGGCAAATGTCATTGGTTTTCCATCGCTGTCCTGTGCTTTTGCCATGATCCGGTGGATCTGCGGGTGATTCTCGTTAACGTAGGCGGCAAATGTCCAGTTTATTTCGATGGGGTTACCGTCTTCATCAGGATATGAAAAAATACAGTCGTTAATGGCTCTGACTGTAGACGTTTCAAGCTTTTCCACAGCAGGTTTACCGTCAATGCTTACAGCCATTTTTATATTTTCAGGAAATGGCTGGGTAATCTGGGCGAGAGTATCGTAATCGAAGTCGAGTTTTGGGCGGATGAAATAATTAATGCCGGCTTTTTTCAGGACGGCATGAAACCTTGTCGGGCGAATGATTTTAGCGCTTGAGACCGTCATATCAAGCTGGCAGTTGTCTTTAGGAGCGCAGATTATTATGCCGATCGTTCCAAATGGGTCACCAAGCTCGTTTTCCTCGTTCGGAGTGTCCGATTTCATCGTGGCAGTCGAAAGCAGCCAGGATGGGTATATCTGATTGTTCATGTCCAGCCAGATTTCCCATTCACCAGGTGCCATAGCGGGCTCAGCCTGTTCATTTGTGCTTTCGGAATCAGCAGCGGGGGCCTCTGCTTCTTCGTCATCGGCGACAACCACCTCTTCTGGATCTGCCGGGGCGGTTTTGTCGGTTGTCAGCCTTTGCAATCCATGCAAACCTTGCGAATAACCAGGAGCAGGTGAAAACAGGGCGACGACAAGAAAGATAATGAGCACCGGCTTTACTTTCACTATGTTTCCTTTCAAATCGTTGGCTGGCTTGAATTGAAGCTTATTCGGCGCCGTAGTAGAGGTAGTCCAGGTCGTCTTTCGAAAGCATTTTCGCCAGTTTGAGTGAGGCGACGGTTCTGCGCAGCTGCGCAACGGTAATCGGGCCGATCACGAGAAAGTCAGTGCGTTTGTGGGCCAGCGCATAGGCGTTAACCATCTGATCTACCGAATATGAGGTTTTATGCTTTTTATTGAACTCTTCGGTAAATTTGACCACCCGGTTGTATCTCTCTTCGTTGGCGCAGGTGAAAATCGAGTGATAGACATTCTTCCAGTAGGGGTCGCCCTGGGCGTATTTTTTTCTGGCATCTTTTCTGGCGTTATCCCAGCAGGGTTCAGGCTGATCGAGAATGCTGATGCCGCCCAGCGGGGAATATGACATCATCTTGATTCCCTTGAGAAAGTTCTCATCCATCATATCTTCATGGGTAGCCTGGACACCACCGGCATGAATAGCCCGTTCAGACATCTCGAAAAGCGAAAAATAAGGGCTGTTGAAAACCGGTTTTGCCAGACCGGGCTGTTTAGCTGCCAGCGCCAGTGATCTGGTAATTCTGTGGGGTTTCCAGTTTGACCAGCCAAGAAAGGTGTAATTGTCGCGAATTTCGGGTGAACTGAGGGCTGCCATTATGGTTTTAACGGAATTCTGGCTTCTCTTTACCGGCTCGAAATTGATAAAGTCTCCGTCATCCCTGTGCATGAGGTAGACAGTGGGGTTTCGCCGCAGATTTTTAACTGTGTGCCCGAGTTCTTCTGCGACCCTTTCGACTATCTGTTCTTTGCTGCCGAACAGGCGGCTGGCATAAGTCCCGTCGGTAGAATTCGGCAGGTCCGTATAGCCCTCGGCCATAATATTCTTGGCCTTCAGCAGTTCCTGCAGGCAGAAAGAGTTTTCGCCCTCCGGCAGCTTCTTTGACCAGAAAAGGTCGAAGGGGAACCCGCCTTTCGAAAGAGTGTAAATTTTCTTCTGCGGATTTCTCTGTTGGTATGCTTCCAACCACTTGCCAAGCCTG
>CAZPCO010000323.1:3352-4474 GCA_964585025.1 uncultured bacterium
ATCGCCGACATAAATCGGTGAAGTGTCAAACAGGTTGATTCCCAGGCGAACAGCTTCATCTAGAACTTCATTGATCTGCTGGTCGGAAATCTTTCTGAGGTTTGGGCCATACCAGTCTTCCTGAGCCAGGTGGTCAGTCCCCATGATCAACCGCGAAAATTTAACCCGTTCGTTTTTTTCATTACGAACTTCGACATACTCCATTCCCTCCTGTGAAAATTCCGCGGCGACCAGAATTTTCGCATCGAGGAAGCTGGAAAATAGCAGAATGGCAAACAGCAGTAACGATTGAATTCTTTTCATCCCGATTTCTCCAATGTCCGGTTAATTTTCAGATGAGAGGGCGCAGGAATTTCATCCGGCCAAAACGTTCGAGCTTCTTCATGACTTCAGCTTCGGTGTGAGCCTCGGGGCCGTAAATGACTGTAACGCGGCCGTCGGCTTCAACGCGGATCTTGTATTCGAGACATCTTGCAAAGTCTTTTTCCATGCGCAACGCCAGTCGGAGGGCGAAAGGCTGGTAATTGATGACCGTTACGACTTCTGAATTGATGACCATACTCAGCGGGTCGAGGTTATAAGTGCCGACTACCGCGATCTGGCGGTCGAAAACAAAAGCTTTGGTATGTATACAGGGCATTCCCTTCGGGTATACAAGTATACGCGCGGTGGGCATGGTTGCAAGAAGCCTTTTCCAGTCGGTGAGAAAGAAAGCGACGGTCGATGGGTGATTTGTCGATTCACCACTGTTGGTGCAGAGAATTATTTTAACCCCGCGTCTGGAAGCACGGCGAAGTGCCGCTTCAGCTGCCTCGTCGAGCACGACATAGGCATTCTGAATGAGAATTTCGCTACTGGCGGCATCGATCATACGGATCAGGTTCGGCCCGATATCGCGTCTGGTGCCGAGCAGAGAGTGGCGGTCAAGAATGCGCACCGGCATGATTCTTTCGCCCTGAAATGCTCTGAACGAGTTGTAAGAAGACAATTTTTTAAACCCAGATAACTGCCGGCAAAGCTCCTGGGCCGTTTTTTCCAGGCCGCGGGGAAAGTCGAGCCGGCTCAGATCGGGAACGCCCATTCCCTGCAGGTAGCGGTTCATCAGGTGATAAGCCAGATCGA
>CAZPCO010000324.1:0-4460 GCA_964585025.1 uncultured bacterium
TCATTCAAGAATTTTTGGCTTGCCTCCAGATTATTGAACAAGGAACGGTCAATGCTTTTTCCGTAAGCAATAAAGGAGTTTTCGAGATATTCAAAATACTGATTCAATTCGTTATTTATATGAGTCAGCCTGGTTTCAATATGCAGCAGCAGATTCTGGTGAGCAAGAAAGTCATCAAATTGTTGATGAAGATAGAAACCTGTCGCAAGAAAAGCGAAGGGAATCGTTGATATGACCATGACGCTGACAAGAATTCTGCTTTTGAAACTTGTGTTCAGGTTTATGCCAAAAAGAGACATGTGCAGAAGCTGAATCATAGATAACAAAATAATGATGCCGGTGCTGACGCGAAGATCTTTTCTTATACTTTGAAAAGGGTGTTGAAATATTTTTTCAGGCAAATGATATTCGATGAATGGAATCGAAAAATCGGCGGTTTTCTGGTTGAGTTGAATCGAGCAGCCATGCAGCCAGCTTCTGATAAATCGCTGATCTGCTGAAACGGTTATTACGACCTCATTGCCCTGACGGCGGATTCCGTTAAAAAATCGGCCTGGGTTTTCAGCCGCCTTCCGGGCACTGTTCTTCTTCAAAATAATTCTGAACCCGGGGTTTTTCTGTCTGATATTAGCAAAAATAGACCGCCAGGAGAGATCTTTGCCTCTTATTACAGCAAGGCAACCCTTTTGTCCTGCTTGAGGATTTCTGAACTCAAAATAGGCGAAATACAGTTCGCCGCCGAATTCTACCGAAAGATTCTTGGCGATTTTTCCTGGTTTGATGTTAACGGCGGTCAGGGTTCTGAACATCTGCTGAATTTGCAGCGAGTTGCGAAGCTTTTCTCCTGAGTCACCCTTTTCTGCCGAAATCCCGTTCAAATAATCTTCGAGGCGAAGACTGGTGATAAGTTTGCGAAACAGGGGCACCGGTGGCAACTGACGTTTCAGGTCAGCAGGACGAACCCCGCGGGAGGAAAGTTTTTCAGCAGATTGGTCAAAAAAGACATACTGCATGCATTTTCCCGGAATTACCTGGTCAATTTGTGCCTGCAGCGACTCAATGGTCGCTGAACCGGTTGCAAGATCAATATTTTCCAGAAGCGGAATCAGAGATTCAAGATAATTTTCCAGAACCAGGAGATGCCGGCAATCTTCGATTCTCTGACGGGCCATTTCCATCTGTACAGGTTCAGAGAATAATTCGTATTCTGCAAGAAAGTAATCAAGTGCGATAAGAGAGCCTGAAAGTGGCAGCATCAGGACAAAGAACCAGACCGTCATCAACTGTAGCGATGAAAACTTCATGCTCTGAGACACTTTTGTGGATAGTTCACCTGGCATCGGTTAACTCCCAGCTTTCCTCATCGTGCTGAACCATCATGAAATCATTTCCGGATGCAGCCTGTGTATTTTTGCAGATCAATATGCGGCTTGCAGTTTTTACGGTGCGCGCTTCGAGGCTGGCCGCCTGTTCGGTGACCCGGCCAACAATCGTAAAGTCTTTCCTGCCGATTTTACTGCCAATGCTGCCAGAAACAGCCATGCCCGAAGCAATTCCGATGCCATTTTCAAGGGCAAAAAGTTGCTTTTCAGCACGTTGCCGGTTGAGCTCAAACAGCTTTTTTCGCATGGCAAGGGCAGTTCTGCACGCCCGAACAGCCGGGGCGGCAATTCCGGCCTTTTCGAAAAACACTACCTGAATTGCATCGCCGATATATTTGTCAATGATGCCATTATTCGGGGTAATGACTTCTTCCATTGCCGTAAAATATGTGTTTAACAGCTCAACAACCTCAGATGGAGTAAATTTTTCGCTTATCGAAGTGAATCCTCTGATATCGGATGCCACAACGCTTACACACTGCATCTCTGTTCTTGCGACCAGATTTTCAGAACTGTTTTCAATCTTTTCAATAAGTTTAGCCGAAACCAGGCGTTTGATCATTTCCCGTTGCTTCAAAGCAGCTGACATCTTGTTGAAAGCAGAGGTGATCAGACTGAATTCGTCGCCGGAGAACTTTTTGACCTGAATCCCATATTCTTCGCGGTCAAGTTTGTGCACTGCATCTGAAAAAATGCCGACCGGCTTTACTATGAATTCAGCGAACAGCATCGACAAAACCATGATCAGAAGAATGCCGTAGCCGGCAAGCATTGGAAACAGCATTCCGAATGTCAAGCGCCCGAATCCACCTTCTCGACTTCTTCCGGTTGCGGCGAACAGACAGGACCGACCGGGCCGATAGCTCCAGGCCCAGGTTTTCGCACCATTTTCGGTGTTGAAGATCAGGTTCCCGGTATCTTTGATAACTATGGCGTTTGCAAAAATCTTGAGCTTCTCTTCGTCAGGACGGCTTTCCAGTGGCCAGCCGTAGGTGCTGGTTTCGTTAAATCTTCGTAATTTGGCGCTCAAATCGATATCACAATAGTCGTCAAATCTTCTGAACCATTTCAGGCTGTCCCTGGAAAATTCACCAAGATAGGCATGTGTGATACGGTCTCCATCGCAAACCCTGGGGTAGGCAAATACATAACCACAGCCAGGGGTTCTGGTTAGAATGGTCGCAGCGCGGCTTGTGTCAAGGGTATGGGAAATGTTGCGATGCATCGTTGTTTCGTGAGGCAGGACAGTTTCTTCCCGGGCAGGTGTTATGTAATCTTCGAAAATGCCAAGAGTCAGAGTACTGGAAAGATTGTTTCCTTGTCTTTTTAATAGACCCAAATTATCGAGATATTTGGGCAAAATAGCATTGAAAATCATTTTCGAACCCTCATCGACAGGCTCGAGAGTGCTGGTAAAATGTGCTATGTTACCATTTTCGTCGAGCCAGGAATTATTTGCCACTCGCGAATTCAACCAGAAAAGCTTTTCGCCTGGTCTGACAAATACCTGCCGCGGGTTCAGGCCAATTCCGCGATATTCTTCCATGCGTCTTTTCATTTCCAGCATTACCAGCTGAAAACGAAAGTCATTCTCATTGTCGTATTCCATAAATTCTTTGATCAGTTCCTGGGTTTTTTTAAGAACATGATTTTCCAGTATTCGGTCGGCGCCCTTAAGGTCAATGGCTGTAAGCATCCCGATGCCGATTACCGGAATCATAATTATCACTGTGAGAAGAAGAATCAGCTTGCGGCGAATCCCAATTCTGATTTTCATGCCAAACAACCAGTAATGAGAAGCGATCATCAGATAAACCAATAACAGCATCCCGGCTGCAAACTTGAAGAAACGCAGACTGTTGCGCATTTGCACAACTTCACCAGGAGCATCGGCGCTGAGTCGAAGGAAATACTTCCCTGTGTCCTGGCTTTCTTTTCGATGATGGAATCTTCTGTAAAAATCGTTGTGATTCCAGAACTCCGTGGGTGGCCGAGCATAATATTCCAAACGATAATCATTCTCAAAAAAGCCGCTTTTCGGCTCTTTAAGAATAAATATGCCGGCTTTGATGCGACTGTCCGCTTTATTCAATGCACCCTTTAGAATGGCGGCCGGGTGCAGCGATGATTGTAAAAAACCGGCCAGATAAGACCCATGGAGATTCCCATGGCTTATACATGTATATGGGTAGTAAAATATGGCCTGGCGGCCAAAATAGTCAGTAAACTGTTCTTTTACTGTATCGTGCGACATTGTGAATTCGCAGAAGCGGTTTAAATATTTGAATTCCAAATTCTGGCCGCTGATAAATCCGAAATCAAAGAGTTTGCGATGCGTAGCTCGCAAAGAGACCATAGGCTTCTGATTCCGAAAACATTGTTCATAGAGGCCGGAGGTTACGGTGATCAGCTTGTAAGCCATTGCAGCAGCAAGGTTTTCTGGTTCAGAGCATTGTTGATGCAACTGCCTGGCGAACCAGAAATGCACCTTGCGAAACCATGGGCTTGTAACCGTTATAAACAGTGGCTCCATACCCATTTCACTCAATTTTTTCTGCATTTTTCCCGGGAGAGATGCAGAAAAGATGTCATTGCCAAAGTCGGGATCAGGAAACATTTTAATTAAATCCGGGGTTACTTCTGGAAGTATCTGCTCATGAGCCTTTCTGATTGTTTCTCTGACAAAAAAGGCCGGTTTCATCAGGTCTTTGATTTTCTCTGATTCCTGCAGAATTTTTTCACGCAACAGTGCCATTGAAGAATCTTTTGTTCGTTGCAGAGCTGTCGTCAGCAGGCTGTTGAAAAAAAACAGCGGCATTGCCAGTACAATAAGTCCTGACAGGAGAGTTATGATCAGACGGGTATCGGAGCTTTTATTCAATTTTATTGTGCGGTTCTTGAAAAATGGTTATTCACAAATCCAGCCTGCCGGTTCTCATTGTTCTCTTTTGTATTTTACCATTTGTGTAAGGCAAATGAAAAATTATAGTGACTTCATAAAACCGGTAAACTTTGTTACCTGAATTATTCGTTATGCGTATAACATTCTCCGATGCTCATTCATCTAAATGTGCGAAA
>CAZPCO010000325.1:0-4457 GCA_964585025.1 uncultured bacterium
AAACCATTGCCCGGTCTGCATGTCTGGCCGGATATTCGGTGCTGTTCGTGAACACTGCAAAAATGCTTGAGGACATTCACGGTTCAAAAGCTGACGGCACTTTTACCAGAGCCATGTTGCGTTACACAAAACCGGCACTGCTGGTCTGTGACGAGTTCGGGTATGAGCCTTTCGACAATAACGCAAACAAGTATCTTTTCCGTCTTGTTTCCGCCAGGCACAAAACCGGATCGATCATCCTAACTTCAAACACCGGATTCAGCAGATGGAAAACTCTTTTTACTTCTGAAGCGGCGGCGGCAGCGACTGTTGACCGGCTGGTAGACAGAGCGACCATACTCAGATTCACCGGGGACAGCCTCAGAAAAGCTGACAAAGTCTACGGAGCTAAACTGGAAGAATAAGAACCCCCAAACACCAATGCAAAGGCCGCCAGGAAAACCCCGGCGGCCTTTTTATGCGTTTAAAAATAGAAATAAAAACCCGGACCGTCAAAATTCTTAAAAACCCACCAGGACGGGCGCTTTGACCGGCAAACATCCATTACCGCCCACCGTCAATGAAGGAATGATATCGTAACCCCGGTTCAATTGCTGGAAACACGGAAGTTTTCTTTCAAACAGGTGCCTCCAGGAGAAAACCTGAGAATTCTTGCCGTTTCCCGTGGCAACAAGATATTGCTGGCAAGACATATTGACCTGCTATCTTCCAGTCAAACAGGGATGACTGTTGGAAGTTCTTCTACCGCGATTGCCTATCTTGTGAGAAAAAGCAATCATCAGAAATCAGAAGCGCAGATTCAACTTTCCTTTAAAAATGGAGTTCTTGATATTTCCTCGCTTTTAGCAGCAATAGAACAGTGGCTTAGCGGAACAGCCCTCGGGAATCAGAATGACATTTTAAATGTTCTTGATCAGCTTGTAAGTTCAACTGAAGTGCAGCAGCTGATTGACAAGGCAGGCTCCGATTCTTCTTCAACTGAGAATCCTGTGGATCAGACTGAATTTACTATGACCCAGACTTTGTCTGATGAGGCACAACAAATGACGATTTCTTTTAACTGTCTAGCATTTTTAAGCGGTTCGCTTGGTGCTGATTCGTTTTTTCCTCCTGGAAAAGTTGCAGACTTCTGGGGATTTCAATTTCTGCGGGATAATGATCCAAGCAAAATGGGACATAATACCGATTTTCTTACCAGAGCTTCAAATGTAATGCTTCAGGTCTTATCTGAAGATCAGCGTAATCAATTGGTAGAACTTGCCAGTAGTCAGGTTTCGGCAATAAATGATTATGGCTACAGAAGATTTGTTCTGATGAAAGTTTTTCGTCGGCTTCTGGAAGGTGGTACACCATCAGGCAAACCATATTTAAGCCGGTCAGCGGTAAAGGCATTTTCTGCAGAACTATATGAGCTTGATGGTCTGATAAGCCTGGCAAGGGCAAAGGTGATGGGAGCTATTCTGAAATCGTTGTCTTCGTCACAAAAAGCTGTTTTAGATCCGCTCAAGGGAACAGGGATGTTGACCTGGCCGAAATATGCTGATCCAGACTTTTTGAAAAGCCTGCCACACGATAAAAATGTGGCGGTAAGAACTTACGCAGGCGACTTGTTCAGCTGGTACACGGGATCTCTGGTCGCAGATGTCTATTTCTGTCCTGAACGACAGGGCACTTATTTCGGGTCGTTTTATCTCAAAGATGCCCCGGCAATCGGGAATCCTGATTACACGATCGATTCCAATCTGACGGCAAATGGCGGAAAAGCATTTATGGGCGTTCTTACACAGGATCAGGCAAAGAGTATTTCAGGTCTTGTAACAATTCAAAAATCGGATCTTCAGGGCATAGTTCAATGCAGAGAACAGATTTCGGCTGAGCTTAGAAAAGGCATTGCCGGCCAGACCATAGATGAAACTTTAGTTGCTGACAAGATGAAACTCTATGGTGAATACGATGGAGACCTTGTTTACAATCATGCAAAGAACTTTGCATCTGTGGGAAGAAGCTTAACCAACGAACAGAAAGAAGCTGTTAAAAAATTGAGAAGTGATATTGGTGTGGGAGTTCCAGTTGGCGCTTATCTTTATTCAACCGAAATCAGCATGCCAGAGGTTCCTGAAACCGATTCGTTTTTCAGCGCAGATGGTTCCTGAAAATTTCAAGCTAAATTTTGAATCTTGTTGGTGTCATTCTGACGAGAAAATAGCTTGGTATGGGTCCCCGGCACCGAAAGCAAAAAGCCCGCTCTAGCAGCGGGCTTTTCGCTTATGCGCCGAACATCTTGGGCATAAAAGCAAAAGCCCGGCAATACATCAGGCTCTTAACATTCTGCAATTGTGATAAAAGGTAGTAGTTTTGTTGAGCATGCCGGAATTCCTTTGTCTTCAGCTCGAAGATCATTCAAAAAATGCCGGCAAAGTGGCATTTTGACGATCATTTTTTAGCAACAAACTGGGTTGTCGATCATTTTTTGCTAATCGTGATTGACAAAAAAGTTCAGGATTTTTGCCGGGCGCATCGGGCTGTTTTGTATTGAGCATCATCCTGGAGTATAATCTGACAAGTTGATGCTGCTGAGCGTTGGAGGGGGCAAAATGCATAAATCAGGTTTCTGGAAGTTTTCCGTTCTTTTGCTGGTTGCCATTGCGGCGGTTGCCTGGCCGATCATGGTTTTCGCTGCAGATCGTAGAGCTGACACTTCTGTGCAGCCACAAATGCCGGATGTCATTGAACTTAAAACTCCAACACAGACTTTCACCCATAAATTCTTTTTTATGCTGCTGGATGGCCGGATCTGGGTCAAGTCCCGAACCGAAACCGGAGAAAATGGCGCCTGGCATCCGTTGAACAACTCAGGGTTGCCAGGTCCCGCTGCTGACAAAAAGCCTTTTTCCGGGGTGTCGTATATTCAGTCGATTTCAGCTGATGGCGACAATCTGATTGCCGTCGACCGGCAGAACATCGTTTATTATACCAAAACCTACAACTGGAAATGGAAGGACCATTTTTCGGCTCTGCCATTCACGAAGCAGCTTTCGGTGCCCGCTGGTTCACGTGCTCTGGCTATTTCCCACCGTGGCAGTTCCATGAAATATTACTGCGATATCGATGGCAACCCCCATAAAATGGGTGCCGGAGTCACGACTCTCTACCTGCTGGCCGATAACGGGCACATGATCTATTATGCCGACCCCTGGCTGCCGCCAAAGTTCGCGCACATTGTCGATACCCCGAAAAAAGGTTCGTTCATCGCTGTTTCGATGAGCGTCAGCGGTTCCACTCTCTTTCTCATGAACGCCGCCGGCGAAATGTTCACCAGGCTTTACGACTATGACTCTTCCGGCCAGAATCCGGTGTTGCCCTATTCCTACAAAAGAGAAAAGAGGCAGGAAACCACTCGTGAAAGCACCCGCAGCCTCCCGCCGGAGCCGTGGAGGCCGCAGCCAATGATTCCCGGGCAGTTTACCGACCTGATCACCATACTTCAGACCGGTGAAGGCAACGCCGCATTTGCGCTGCGTGTCGAAGGTGTCGATGATCAGGGGCATACCGGATATTATGAAAAGCCGATCTATGCTACGGAATGGTCATTTGTCAAAACCGGGCTGCCTCTGCAGCGCCCTGTTCTGGTGCCAGACCAGGAAAATGCCTATGCGCCAGATAAGGTCAAAGCATTTACCGGAAATATCAGCCGTGGGAAAATCGGCATTTCGGCTGAGCTGCTCGATTTCTGGCCTTTCAGCCCGCCTGCCACTCTTCGCTTCTGCGTGGCGGGCAGATCTTTCGATGCGGCACTGCACATGCGCCGATACGGATATCGCAAAAACAATCGCATTGTCTGCGAGGCAACGATCGAGTTGCCCGCCGAATTTCTGGAACAAAAAGACCCGGAATGCCAGGAAACACTGAAAACCTTATTTGCCGGGGCGCCGCTTGTTGACATGCTGCTGGTAATCGATCCGGCAAAAGTTAATGGCGCAGAAGACCTCCACCAGAACGGAATTTCTGAACTGGCCGACAATATCATCAGCATGATCGGAAAAAACGGCCTGACCGGCGAACTTAAGGCGAAATTCCATAAACGCCTCAAGCTGCAGTTCACCCGGCAGGCAAACTGACCAATCATCTGCGACCGCATCGATATTCCGTTTTTCGAGCCTGTTGAGGATTGAATACGAAAGGTATTGGGGTGGAAATTTCGGCGCATAATCAAATGCGACAGCCATGAATTTCGAATAGCGCTCTGATATCATAGGGTCATTAGCCATGGAGGTTTCTTTTGCGACAACCCGAATTTCTGGGCCTGGTGGTCGTGCTGCTCTTTCTGGCCGGATATCTTTATTATCTGCGTGCCAGAATTGTGCGACGCATGAAAGATGTGGTGTTGATGCCGACCTCTACCATTTCTTCGCTGGCGGCAGACAAGGGCCGAAAGATGGTCGAAATCAAAGGCAAAC
>CAZPCO010000326.1:0-4455 GCA_964585025.1 uncultured bacterium
GTCGGCATAGAACATTGCCTGGGTGGCAAGACTATCGGTTGATGCCGGGCTGTTGGTGTGCATGATAATCGGAATGCCCCGGCGACCGGCACGTTTCAAGGCGTTGAACATGCGGTCGGTGAGAACTACATAAGGATTCTGCAGCATGATCTCTTTTTTGCAGCCGTCGATATA
This sequence comes from uncultured bacterium, assembly GCA_964585025.1. Taxonomy (GTDB): domain Bacteria; phylum Muiribacteriota; class Ozemobacteria; order Ozemobacterales; family Ozemobacteraceae; genus Rifleibacterium. The sequence goes on from CAZPCO010000326.1 coordinate 175, forward strand.
TTTGATCATCTGATCGGTAATGTCGTTACGCGGGCCACCCATTGAGTGTTTGTCGATGATTTTGCAGGGCGCTTCGACAGCAGCAGCAAGGGGATCGAAACCGGCAAAATCCTGGAGGTGGGTATATCCGGAAAGCTCTTTGAGAAATTCGTTTGCGGCTTTGCTGTATTTCTTGTTGGCAGACGCAGGCATGCTGAAGCGTTCATTGAGAAGGTGGCTATACATGGTGTCATAGCCGGCGACGAGGGTGTCACGCATTACATCGATATTGCCCCAGAGTTCTTTGGCAATCTTGTATGATTTAAGCTTGGCGAATTCTTCGTCGAATGCATAATCGAGCTGTTTTGCTATTTCACCGCTTTTGATGATGACGTCACAGTCGCGGTAAGCGCCTGGGTGATCCTGTGGTTCGAGGAAGTAGTCCATAGAAACGTTGCGGCCACCAATGATTGAATACTCTTCATCGACGACAACGATTTTGTCGTGGTTTGATGCTATCAACTTGCGAAGGTCGGTGATGGCGCTGAGAAGATTGGTATGAACCGGGTTGAAGACCTTGACTTCGACGTTGGGAAATTCAGTGAGTTCCTGCAGAAAGTCCTGACCAAGCAGCTTGCGGGTAAACTTCTTGGTGCCGCGGGCATCGAGGAGCAGTCTGACTCTGAGGCCTTCCTGGGCCTTTTTGAGCAGCATGCCGAGCAGTGAATAGCCGAAAATGTCTTCGTCCATGATGAAATACTGAACATCGATCGATTTGCGGGCGTCTTCAATGATTTTCCAGCGTGAATACCAGGCTTTTGAATTGCTGTAGCAAAGGCTGACTTGACTGTTTTCATTGCTGGTGCCATCGGCAACTTTGAATCTATCGAAAGTTACGTCGACTGATGGGGCGAACTTGGCGCCCATATCTTCATACCAGACCTGAAATTTTTCAAAATCATCCTGGGTTTTGTTGAAATCATACATTTTGCCGGCATAACCAAACCATCTGGTAACTTTGACCGGGAATGCCAGCCACGAGGTGTTGCGATATTTCGAATAGCCTTCCTGGGAAACCGCGTAGGTTGAATTCAGGGCGCTTTTCCATTGCAGGTGTTTCTGACCGGCTGCCAGGTAGGAAATGCGTTCTTTTGCCAGCATGGCGATTCTTGAATTGGGGTTGTTTCTGCCGATCTGAGAAAGGAGCTGCGAGGCTGTTTTCGCATCATCTTTCAGCAGTTCATAAGCTTTCGCCAGTTCGTAGCGGGCGACGTCTGCATATTTTGAACCTGAACTCGATTCGATGAAGGCTGCGAGCAGTTTCATCGCCTGGTCTGGGCTTTTGCGGCCCTTTTCTGACCAGAGTTGTTCAAGGATACGCTGCAGGCCGGTCGGCAGTTGTTTCTGCGCAATCGACGCCGATTTTTCGCCTTCGCCGGTGGCGACGCAGGTCGCGGCTTCTGAAACGGCGGCATCGGTTGTGGTGGCTGAGTCTGAAGTGATGTCGGTAGTTTCGTTGCTGCGATTCAGAGCGCCTTCATAGGTGGATTTGGCCTTGAGATATGCTTCTGATAATGATTTTATCTCGGCGGCCGGCTTGCTTTCGCTTACCGCAGTGCGATAAGCGTTATAGGCCGCGACATAACTCTCATAGTCGGATCTGGCGTCAGCCCAGGCAGCCTGGTTACCACTGGCGAACAGCAGCACTGACAAAAGCAGCAGTGAGCAAAGTTTTTTCATAAAACAGCCTCCACGATTAGCTTAACAATAACATTATACTCATGGAGTGCAGAAACGGGAAGTGTACCCCTTAACAAAATTTTACGGAGTTTCTTCTTTGTTACCATTACTGCAGCCGGCGAATAAAGTTTATTCTTTTTGCTGATCTGCATGAATATTTTGTTTCCTGCTAACAGGAAACAGTCCCGGAAAAGGAACAGCCCGGCATTCGGCCGGGCTGTCGAGCGTTGTCGTTTCTCAGAGTCAGGGAGCAGATTCTGCCGCTGAAACTGTTGTTGCTGAGCGGGGTGCGAAAGTGAAGCTCAAAACCAGGATCATAAAGGCAGCTATCAGAGGTAGAATCAATATGCGCAGCACGAAAGGCCCCTGGTAGATGAATGCTCTGGCCTTGCCGGGCTGCTCCTGAGTCAGGCGCAGCAGGTAGGTGCCAGGCCCTGTCTGGCGTGACATGAAAGTCTGCCATTTGGCATGATTGGGAATGAAGGTTGCCGGATATTTGCGCAGAGCAAACTTCTGATTCATCAGCAGTTTACCATCCGGCGAAATAAGCTCGACTTCACCGGCGAAGTCGCCGTCTTCAGATTTCATGTCAATTTGAATCGGATCGACCCCGTTGGCTACGAGTGAAAGCTCGGTGGTAGCGGGCATTGCATATCCTTCTGCGGCAACAACCCCGAGCGTTCCTTCACCGATAGGGTTGTTGAGATATGCCGGGTCGACGATCATCCCGCCGACAAACAGGAGAATGGTCAGCCCAAGAGTTGAAGCGATTTTTCTTTTCCAGTTTGCCAGAAACAGATTCATGAAGTGGCCCTCCTGGTTGTCCGGCGGGATGCCGGTAATTTATGCCAGAGCGAGCTGGTCGCCCCTGACGATTATCTGTGTCGTAGTTCCGTCGGCAATACTACCGGTAATTATAGCACGTGCCAGCAGTGTTTCCACCTCTTTCTGCAACAGGCGCTTTAATGGCCTGGCACCGTAGATCGGGCTGTAGCCGCGCTCTATGAGCCAGGCACGGGCATCCTGGGTGACGCTGAGGTTTATACGCCTTTCAACCAGGCGGTTCTGAATTGAAGCGATCTGCAGGTCGATTATCTGATCGAGCTCGCTGCGCTTCAGCGGTGCAAAAAGCACGATGTCATCGACCCGGTTGAAGAATTCAGGTTTGAAGAAGCGTTTGACTTCACCCATTACCATGTCGCGGGTTTCATCGGTGATTTCGCCGGCGTCGTCGATGCCGGCAATCAGGGTTTGTGCGCCCAGATTGCTGGTCATGATCACCACGACGTTGCGAAAATCAACGGTGCGTCCGCGTGAATCGGTGAGACGGCCATCGTCGAGAATCTGCAGCAGCACATTGAAAACTTCTGAATGGGCCTTTTCGATTTCGTCGAAAAGAACGACCGAATAAGGTTTGCGACGCACTGCTTCCGTAAGCTGCCCGCCGTCGTCGTGGCCAATATAGCCAGGAGGTGCGCCTATCAGTCGCGATACCGAATGCTTTTCCATATATTCGCTCATGTCGATGCGCACCATGTTTTCTTCAGTGTCGAACAGCGACTGGGCCAGGGCTTTGGCCAGCTCAGTCTTACCGACCCCGGTGGGACCAAGAAAGATGAATGAACCGATCGGCCGGTTTGGGTCTTTGATGCCGGCTCTCGAACGAATTACCGCGTCGGTGACCAGGTCTACGGCTTCGTGCTGGCCGATAACACGCTTGTGCAGATGCTCATCGAGATGCAGCAGTTTTTCCTTCTCGCCTTCCATCAGCCTGGTTACTGGTATTCCGGTCCAGCGGCTGACGATATCGGCAATTTCTTCTTCAGTAACTTCTTCGCGCACCAGTTTGCCGGTGTTCTGCTTCTGTTTGAGCTCTTCTTCAAGATTTTTCAGTTGTTTTTGTGCCTCTGGAAGCCTGCCATGCTTGAGCTCGGCAGCCTGATTCAGATTGTAGGCGCGCTCGGCTTCGCTGATTTCCTGATTCAGCTTTTCGATAAGTTCACGCTGGGCCTGGACGCGTTTAATTACACCTCGTTCGCTTTCCCATTGCGCTTTCATGGCGTCGCCGCGATTCTGCAGGTCAGCCAGTTCCTTGCGCAGGGCATCGAGGCGGGCCAGACTCTGCTCGTCCTTTTCTTTGACCAGAGCTGTCTCTTCAATCTGCAACTGCATGATGCGGCGGGTGACTTCGTCGAGTTCGGCCGGCATCGATTCAATGTCGGTGCGGATCATGGCGCAGGCTTCATCGACAAGGTCTATTGCCTTATCCGGCAGAAAGCGGTCAGAAATGTAGCGATGCGAAAGGGTCGACGCGGCAACCAGTGCCCGATCCTGAATTTTCACACCGTGAAAGACTTCGAAGCGTTCTTTGAGGCCGCGTAAAATCGAAATGGTGTCGGAAACATCAGGCTGTTCAACGAGAACCGGCTGAAAGCGTCTTTCCAGTGCCGCATCCTTTTCGATGTGTTTGCGATATTCGTCGAGGGTGGTAGCGCCGATACAATGCAGTTCTCCGCGCGCCAGAAGCGGTTTCAGCATGTTGCCGGCATCCATGGAACCCTC
>CAZPCO010000327.1:0-3461 GCA_964585025.1 uncultured bacterium
CGGCAAAAGGTCGGGAAAACGATTTCAGGTCGAGCGCACAGAGAATTTCTTCAATATGTTCGCGTGCAACTGTTTTTACTGCCATAGGCGGCTATTCTATTCCGTTATGAAAACCAATTCAAGATATTTTTTGCGGCTCAGTAATCATCGAAGTAACGTCGTACTCTTCGATTTATCTGGCAGGTCACTTCATAGGTGATGGTTTTGAGTTTTTCGGCCCATTCATAAACGGAGATGTTCTGACAACCGGAGTCACCAATCAGTACAACCTCATCGCCAACTTTCACTTCAGTTGCCGGGCCGAGATTGCACATGCTTTGGTCCATGCAGACACGCCCGACAACAGGGTATGAACGGCCATTTACCAGCACCCTGCCCATATTGGAGAACAGGCGGTTGAAACCGTCGGCATAACCAGCCGGGAAAGTTGCAATCCATGAATCTTCCGGGGCGATCCAGGTGCGGCCGTAACCTACAGAACCGCCCTTAGGCACCAGTTTGAGAAACGAAACCCTGGTTTTGAAGCTCAGGCCGGGTTTCAATAGAATTGTCTGAGGAGTGTCTTCAGACGGGTAAAAACCATAAACCATTACGCCCGGCCGGACCATATCGCACCAGCTGTCTGGATGCGCCAGAACCCCACCGCTGTTGGCGCAATGCACCAGAGGAAATTTGAATGCAAGTCGTGCTTCTATATCGCCAACAACCTTTTTGAAGCGGTCGATCTGCCGCTGCGTAAAAGTCTTGCTGCCTTCATCGCTGACTGGCAGATGGGTCATAACCCCACCAATTTTTAGATCCGGACAGTTTTTAACTATTTCATCAGCCAGGGCAAAAGCTTCCTCGGCGGCCACTCCAATTCGGCCCATGCCGGTTTCGATTTTCAGATGCACTTCGCACTTTTTGCCGAGTTTGCCACAGATTTTCTGCAGCTGGCGGGCATTTTCCAATTCACAGACTGCGAGAGTGATATCATGCTTTACTGCCTCTTCCATCTCTTCGCTGAAAGCCGGGCTGAATTTGAGAATCGGCAACTTTATTCTGGCCTGACGCAGTTCCATGCCTTCGGGCACGGTAGCAACGCCAAGCCAGTCAACCCCTATTTTTTCAGCCATGCGCGAGACTTCAACGGCGCCGTGGCCGTAAGCATCGGCTTTTACTGCAATAAGAATCTTGCGTTCAGGACCGACGGCCCTGCGGATGTTTTCGATATTGCTGCGAATGTTGGCGAGATGAACGCGGACATGGGTCTGATATAGCATCTGTTAATTACCTGAAATTACCACTTTCTGAACATATTCTGAAGTCGACAGGGCCAGCAGTGCGCCATAGCCCGGGTAAAAACCAATTTCATCACCGACTTTATAATCCCGGGCCGCATCTGAAACATCGAGAATCAGGTGATCGCTCGACCCGCCCAGAACTATTATTCCTTCGTCTACCGGAGTAATGCCATCCACGACTACATCCTGGCGGCCGATATTACAGATCACCCGACGGCGCAGACCGCGGTCGACAAAATCCTGACTGCCGCCAAATGCATCCTGACCACGGTCTCCAATCGGTATTGAAGGCTTGATTTCGGCTTCAATCACTTCGGCAACCGCGATAAAGGTATCCTGGCGTGTGCCATGCCACGGCGAACGGTCGATAACGTTGCGGCCGAGCACAATGGCTTCGCCGACGCGGTAGAGGTTAACCCCGGCTGGAAGTTTGCCTTCAGCCATTATGGGCAACCCTGAACTGTTGCCGCCGCAGACTACCGGCAGCTGTAGACCGCTGGCAATGCGACAGGCAGCAACTGTATCGACGAGAAGTTTCATGTTGGCCGGCGATGGAATGACACCACCGTAGCAGGCAAGATTGCAGCCCATGCCGATTACCTCGACACCCTTGACCTTCGCGGCATTTTTTACCAGCTCGGCGGCCTTATCTGGCCACACTCCTTCGCGAAGATCGCCAACATCGATCATGACGATGACCTTGTGATTGCGACCCTGCAATACTGCTGCCGCTCCCAGAGCCTGAATAGTTGCAAGATTCGAATTCAGGCTAATGTCAGCTGCTTCGACCACTTCAGCGGCCCGGGAAAGCGCCGGCAGACGCAACAACATAAACGGCCCCGGTAACCCGGCCTGACGCAGCTTCCAGAGGTTTTCGCAACGCGAATCTGCCAGCATATCGGCACCGCCTTCGATCATGGCTGCTGCTACGGCCACATGGGCGGCGGTAACCTTGGTGACACATGCGAGGCTGACTCCAGCCTTGTGGCACTGGGCGGCAATAGCGGCGGTATTCTGCCTGATGCGGTCGGTATGAATTTCGAGCCGTGGCGTGCGGTATCTCAGAGTTTTCATGGGTTGATAATCAATCATGCTTTTCCGTCCATTTTCTGAAGGTATTTTTCACCAGTTCAGGGTAGTCGTGGCAGATGGTGCCAAGAGCCGAGAACAGGTAGTCGGCATCGAGCATTATCCGCGCCGAAGGCTTCGGCAGCAGGTATTTGCCGGGACCGGTACAGATCGAGCGCAGAATTTCGTCGCCGCCCTGCACCCGGGTCAGAGCGCCGCCTGTTCCGATGACCCATTTGACCGCCGTAAGGTCTTTTCCTTTGACGATCTGTTTCTTGCCGGATGGGGTGTACAGGTCGGAAATTACTCCGGCATGCCTTCTGACCCCGGTCTCAACGGCCTTAAGGCATAGCCAGCGGGTCATTTCCTTCTCAGAATCGGTGGCCGGCATTGCCTTTATTTCTTCAATATGCCGGCGCCGCTCTTCTTCCTCGGCCATTTCGATGATATTGGCGGCATTGACGAATACGCCCAGATCGCCTTCAACCGTACGCTTGGCGTGCGGTTCAGGATCGACGAGCTTGTCGGCATATTCGCTGCTGCCGTCCGTGACTGAGTGAACATCGGTGGTCGCCCCGCCGACATCGACGACTACAACATCGCCTGCGACTTCGGCAAAGAGCTCGGCGGCCTTGAGAACGGCTCCAGGGGTCGGAATTATCTGACGGTCGGTAAGACTCTGCAGGCGTTCCATGCCCGGGGCATGAATGATGTGCCGCGAGAACAGTTCCTGCATACGCTTTCTCAGCGGGTCGACATTCAGAACATCGACATCGGGAAATACATTCGGAGCTACCATCAGCTCAGTCGCCGATTTATTGAAAATATTCTCGACTGCCCGTTTGAGCGCCGCGTTTCCGGCGTAGACAACCGGCACTCCGAGGTCGAGAGAGCTGATCTTGATGGCGTTGGTCAGCACAACGTCACGGGCGCCGTAATCGACACCACCGGCCAGAATGACCATATTCGGGTTAATCGCCTCGATCTCTTCGAGATCGAATTCACTCAAATCGCCGGCGGTAACCATCTTAATGATGGCACCGGCCCCAAGGCTGGCTTCCTTGGCAGCCCTGGCCGTCATGTTATAAGTGAGCCCATGCACAGTAACGC
>CAZPCO010000327.1:3471-4423 GCA_964585025.1 uncultured bacterium
CCGCCAGCCGCTGAACTGTTGGCAAAAACTTCGGCGGCATCGGTGTTAAATCCACTGCTGGTTTCAAGATCTTCGATGGCGGCCAGCAGGCCGATTCCCACATTTCCCTGAAGAACCGAAGTGGGAGCGAAACCCTGAGCTACGTGCATCAGCGCGCCATCAGGATCTTTTATGAAACCGTTGGCCTTGGTAATCGTGCTGCCAACCTCAAGAGTCAAAAAATCAAGGTTCCTGCTCATAATCTGCCTTTACCAGGCAAACAGACAACATTGACCTGGTTTGAGAGAATACTTGAGTTTCTGGTGTTCAACCTTGAATTTCTTTTCCCTGCCTTCACCGACCAGGTTGTCGAGTTGGTGGCAATCGCCGCTCAGACACCACTCAAGGCCAACTTCACCTTCGAGAGTATTTTGCAGGTCGCGGTTGAACAGTACCATCAGGTGTCTGCCTTCGCCGCGTCTCATGAAGGCGATTACATCTGCCTGGCCGGTCTGAACCATGCAGAATGAGTCCTGGCCGGTCTGGTTGATGATTGAAGCATATTTATGCTTCAACTGCAGCACGTTGCGGGTAAATTCAAACATCGGATGTCCGCCATCCCATTTATAGCCGCAGAGATCGAAAAGAGCCAGTTTCGTGCCCTTGAGTTTCTCCAGGTCGGCATTGGAAAAATCCAGGCCGGTATTGACCGGAATTGTTTCGCCGAGCTCCTGGCCCGAATGGATGAAAGGAATGGCCCTGGGCAGCATTGTATTTACCAGAAAGGCATAACGGGCATAACGCTCTCCACCCTGGCGCCCGGCAGCGCGTGGCGTATTGTGATTTTCTACGGCTCCGAAGAATGCCAGCGGCACTCCTTGATTGCCAACATGGTTGAGCAGATCATACATGCCATCGCGCCGGTATTCGACCCACCAGGCATAACCGACTACAGCATTGTAGCCTGCATCGA
>CAZPCO010000328.1:0-4421 GCA_964585025.1 uncultured bacterium
TTTGTCGGGAAGGCTTCCCGGGCTTACAATTGAGCCGAAATCCACAATTCCGGGCGCCAGGGCACTGTCTTTTTGCGGGTCGGTTGGTGAGGCGAAAATGAAGTCGAACGCCGCAACGCCGGTTCCGGAATTATTCAGAAGTTCCAGCAATGCTGCGAAGTCGGTGCGGTCAGGGTCACGCTGAAAGCGCTGAAAAAATGTCTGATCTTTGTTGATGATCAGCACCGGCGGTGGTTCGGGTTCCGGCCTGCCGGCAGCCAGGTTCAGCAACGGCTGGTTCGTGAACAGCAGGTCGATGAACTTGGCTTCGAGCCAGACAAAGGTCTGCCGGGCGATCGGCAGCATAGCCAGAAGGCAGATAAAAACCGGCAGAAGCATGGCGCGCCTGCCGGAAACAGAAACTTTGCCGACTACGGTCTGCGGCTTCGCATTCATTTGTCAGAATTTGAAGCGGCGCAGCAGGCTGCCTGGGTTTTTGATGACCTTTTTCGCGGCTTCGACCTGTTTTTCTTTAGCTTCATGGTCGTGATCACCCTTTTCACGGGCAATGCGTTCTTCAATTTTCATTATATGCTTGCTCAGGTCCTCAGAAATTGCGCCGGCGGCAGCTTTCTGCCACTGGCCGCTGCCGGAGGCCGGATTGTATACATACGACATTTCGCCGGCGGGAATTTTGAAATATCTGATGTCGCCGGGGATGCGACCGTAAAGTTCACCTTTGGCCGCTCTGACTGTAGTTATAAGGCTGGCGCCGTTCTGCTGGTAAGTGGCAAAAAATTCTATAACCGGTGTGACGTTCTTGTATCTGCGGAACTTGAACGCGCCGTTGCCGTCGTTGAGCATCAGGCCTTCGCGGTTGGGCTCGATTTTGGCGGAACGACTGCCGGCAGCGGCTTTGCACGAGGCAAAAGTGTTGTGTCCAAGATAAACTTCACGAAAATCGCGGTCGGAAACTGAGAAAGGCTGGTCTTCAGGTGAGAATTCGCCAAAATCGAATTTAAATTCTTCGCCGACCAGGTCTTTTCTCAGCTGATCGAGTTCTCTGGCGGCATCTATGTATCCTCCGGCTGAACGACTGCTTTCTTCAAGGGCCTGCAATCTTTCGATCAGGGGTTCACCAAGCCCTGACAGCATTTGGGTGAAGCGGTTGTCACCCAGATTGGCAGGAACCCCGTTGAAGCCTGCAAACTCTGTCAGGCCGCTGACGGTCGGGCTGGTATTGAGAAGCCCGACGGCAGCTTCCCCGAACTTTTCGCTCAGCATGGCGGCCGGATCGAATTCACGCAGTGGCGTAAAGCCCTCCTGCAGTGTCTTATCGAGGTTGAGAAGCTGACTGCCAAGAGCTGCGAGCCCCTGGCCTTCCTTGAGGGTGCGTTTTTTGCCGGTTTTCGAGTGGGTCAGTTCTACTTCTCCCTTGTAGACGTTGACCATCGTGCCGCCTGGCACCAGGGTGCCGATCTGCAGGCCAGGAGTTTCGAGCAGGCAGTCGAAATTGTCGACTATATCGAGTTCAAAAAGAGTACCCTTGACGCCGGCAATGACATCGGCAGTCTGAGCCTGAAAATTGCTGCCGCTGATCACCTTGAAAAGCAGAGCCCCTTGCTGGGCTTTGAGTTCGGCGACGGCATTTTTCCCCAGAGTTCGCGGCACTTCAAAGACGCTCTGTTCTTTAACGCCGAGCACACATGTGTCTTTCAATGCCATTTCGGCAGAACTCTGCACATAGGTTCTGACTTTGTCGCCGCCATCGAGGCGTTTCATCGCACCCGAAAGCTTGAGATTGCTGTGCAGCTTTTTGAATGCTGTATCAGCACCTTTTTTAACTTCAACCCGGCCCTCGATACTGGTTATTTCGGTGGCTGAAAGATCGACGGCGTGGCCTGTCGCGGGTATGGCAAATACGAGACCGGCGGCCAGACAGCAACCGGAAACAAGGTTATTCAATTTCATGATATCTCCTGGAGAATGCCTCAAATGTCGGTGATAAATCTTCCGGCAGTCTATGCAAAACCGCCTGACAAGTCAAATTGTGCAAAAAAGCCAGGGCAAACGGGAACTTTATCATCTTGTAGTGCAAGCTACAGGCGGGTCAGGCGTTTGTATAAGCATCGCTTGTTTTTGCCAGGGCGGCGAAAGCGGTTGCAACGACTGACCTGCCAAAATGCATATGGAAAAAAATATGTTCCGATTTGTCCTGAAAAAAACACCCGCTGCAGAAACATCTTTCTGCAGCGGGTGTTTTGGGGTTTACCTGCCCTTGCCTGAAGGCTGGCGTTGTTCGATTCTGGCCGGCACCTTTTCGTGCACCGGCTCGGCATCGATGGTTTCTGCTGCCAGCATCTGCTTCAGCATCGGGTTACCCGATGGGATCATGGTGATCTGCGACTTGCCTTCGGCAAGCTTCTGCGCTTCGAGAATTTCGAACAGGGCTGAGGAAATTTCGGGGTCTCGCGAGATTTCCTGCAGGGCTTCACCGACGATCTTCGGTCGCACGGCCGCTGCCTTGGCAAATTCAGCGGCCGCCTGATTCTCGGCGGTGCTGGTGATGATACTGACCTGGTTGGCGCCATCCTGCTTGATGGCCGAGGTAACCTGTCGCAGGCGGTTGACCACCTTCTCCTGAATCTGGCCGATCATGCGGGCGTCGCGGAAATGCACCTTGCGGATATAGACCGAGCCAACCTTGTATCCCCATTCTGCGGCCTGGGGTGAAACTTCCTGTCTGACCTTCTGGCTCATGGTATGGCGGTCTTCAAGCATATCGTTGAGTTTCATGTTGCTCAGGCAGCGAACCGAGGCGCTGCGAACGTTGGTTGACAGCGAAGTGCGCGGGTCGGCATTCTTGAAGCGGTAGGCAACCGGGTTATTGATGACCATTTCATACCAGATACCGATGCCCATCGGAGCGCCTTCTTCAGAGTTAACCGGCTGACTGCGCAGATATTCCTGATCGAGGCGGGTATCGATGACTTCGCAGGAACCGAGCAGGTGGACGATTGGCGCCTTGAGCCCGAGCTGCCAGGGCAGGAAATAGAAGCCGGGTTCCTTGAGCACGCCGATGACCTGGCCAAACAGCATGTAAATGTGGCATTTTCCTTCATAAACAATTGTGTACAGACCCCAGAAGCGGGTGAACCACAGGAAAATCGGCAAACAGATATAGGTGCCGATGAAGGTCATTATGAAGCCGATGATGAATTCGTCCATTATTTTTCGACCTCCATGATTACCTGTTTAACCTTTGAATACAGAGCAAGTTTGACGTTGCGCACGTAAGCGCGCAGGACGTCGGGGCCGCTTTTTTTGAGTTCGGCGAGCTGCTGGGCCGTACTCTTCAGGGGTTCGACTTCTGACTTGGCGCGCAGGGTTTCGATTTCGGTAGCCCGTTTCGACTGCACGATTTTCTGGTCAGCTGAAGCCTGGGCCAGACTGATTTCAGAAGAAACTTCGTTATGGGCGGTATTGATTGCTGCCAGCGCACTTTCGACTTCATCAGGCGGATCGATACTGGTGATCAGCGAGGCTTCGAGAGTTATGCCATAGCGTGCCGACGACTGGGTGCCTTCCTTCAGCATGAATTCATTGATCTCATGAAGATTTTTGCGCAGGTCGTTGATGGAAACGCCGGCGGTGGCGCTGTTCTCTTCGGTTTTCTGCGCCTCATAATTGGCGATACGTTCACGCAGGATTGAGATGAAATAAGCCATGACGTGCACGATCGGGTTTTTAACGCCAAACAGATAGGCATACAGGTTCTGGTCATTGATTCGATAACGAATCTGGCCTGCCAGCGCGGTATTCAACTGGTCTTTAGTGACGGCTTCGATATACTGGCCTGAATGGTTGGCAGTCGGGTCTTCAGGGTCGAGAGCCATGTTGATGGTCTGGGTCGAAATGTTCACCTTGTGTACTTCTTCCCAGGGGAACTTGAAATACGGACCACCTGGAGGAATTACGACTACCTGTGGGTAAGCGTAACGCTCGCGTTCTTCGTTGATCAGATTGAGGGCCATCGGCTGCGAAAGCGTCGTTTTGCCTTCAATGCGTTGTGCCCGACCGAAAACGGTTTTTACCGCCCGTTCGTTCTGGTCGACGGTGAATATGCCTGACCAAAGGTAATTGTAGAGAAACCAGACAACAAATCCTGCTCCACAGCCAAAAATGAATGCCATGCAGCCCTCCCTGTATTAATTTTCTGCCTGTACATTGTAATAGATTTTGCCGGCCATGAACAGGTTAATATGTCGCCGGTATAGTGTTGCAGTTTTTTCTGGGTGACGAGGCTTTTCTGATGGGCCGCTCTCAATTAATTGAGCCTCGGCCGGAAGCGGGCCGAGGTGGTTGGCGATTTCAGTTTCGTAATCCGACAAAGGCAGGTCGGTCTTCAGAACCTGGTTGAAACCATCTGGTTCGATGCGCAG
>CAZPCO010000329.1:0-4418 GCA_964585025.1 uncultured bacterium
TTGTGATGATGGACTAGTGGTTTGTCACGATTGAATATAGACTGTATTTGTCATTGCGAGCGAAGCGAAGCAATCCTTCTGCATGTAAGATTGCCTCGTCACTTCACTCCTCGCAATGACATTTTTTAAACATCTATTCAATGTTGACGAAAGACTAGCCAGGTTGCTCGATGTTGCGAAAGATCAGAAGGCCGGTTCGATTCGTGCGATATCTTCAGGGGTTGTGCAGTTGAGTTTCCAGTCTTCTGACATGCGCTGGCGGGTAAAGCGCTTGTGGCCGCGGCAGTAGAGGCGATAGCCGATGTTGGCAAGAATCGTATACTCGAGGAAAGTTCGCGAACCGGCAAGGCGCCTGAATATGCTTGAAATGCTGTAAGCGCTGTTCCAGCAGTCGATGTGCCCTTTCTGAAGCTCTTCTGCAGACATGAGTTTCGGTTGAAAAACAACGTGCTGCGCATCGTAAAGAGTCCAGTTTTCGGTCAGAATGCGACCTTCTTGTTTGAGGCGTTCGAAAAAAGGCGTGCCCGGGAAGGGGGTGCAGATGGTGAAGCGCGGCAGATCGACCTTCGCTTCGTGAATGAAGTCGAGCGTGTATTTAAAACAGTCTGGCCCATCGCTGTCGAGGCCGTGAACGAAGCAGCCCATGACAGAAATATTGCGTGAATGCAGCTCATGCATCAGGCGGCGATATTTGCTGGTGTCGTTGAAGCTTTTGCCGATGGTGGTGTTGCCACCCGGAGTCAGCGACTCAAAGCCGATCAAAAGGCCGAAGCAACCGCTGGCTTCCATAGCGTCGAGAAGTTCGGGGTTGTCGACGATTCTGGTGGTTGCCAGGCCTCCCCAGCGCTTTTTCAGAGGGATGAGGGCCCGGTAAAGAGCGGTAGCATATTCGGTGTTTTCAACCGGGCTCGGGTCGAGAAAAGTGACGTAGCGGCCCGGCATCCGGGAAACTTCCCGCACGACATCTTCAATCGGGCGGCGTTCGTAGTTTCCCTTGCAGATAATAGGCGTTACGCAGAATTCACAATGATGCGGACAACCAAACACCGCCTGGGTGCTGTTTGTCGTGATAAAGCTTTTGCGGGCAAAAAGATCACGGCGTGGGTCAGGCAACAGCGACCAGTCGATTTTTTCGGGAGGGTAATAAAATTTCTGCAGTTTGCCTTCGCAATAATCGCGTAGAAGCCTGGGCCAGGTTTCGTAACCGTGTCCTATGACGACGGCGTCAACGTGTCTGGCAGTTTCTTCAGGCATCAGGGTGGCATGCGGGCCGCCCATCACTGTGGTAATGCCACGTCGGCGGAAATATTCAGCATAGGCGTAAGATCGCATGGAAACGCCGGTAATACCGGTCAGCCCGACAATATCGGCGTTGATTTTTGTCGGGTCGACATATTCGACGCTTTCGTCATGAACGGTGATCTCACCGCGCAGTTCAGGTGGAATAAGGGCTGCCAGAGTCAGCATGTTGAGAGGAGCATAGCGCAGGGAAAGAGGGAATACACCTGTTACATGTTCTGGGTGAAATCAGGGCAATGTTAAGTTTTCTTGGTGCGTTCATAACTCTTTCCTTTCAGCAGAATTATAACAGACCCAGCCTGACTTGGGTATGTTTGTCCGTTGGCGTTTTTCGAGCTGCCGGGCATCTCCTGACCCGGCGTTTGCGGTTATGATCTGTCAGGTCGAGCCTCCGGCAGCCATTGCTGGCAGCGGTAGAAGCAGACAGATCGGTTAGGCGGAAATAATTCTGATTGCAGCTGTGCGAAACAAAGCTGGATTACAGGAGAAGTAGCTGTGAGCAGTCATCCGTTTCATTTTCAGGCAGTCCAGGTAATGCAGCAACATAAGATCGCAGAGCGTAAATAGCAAAATCTATCTGTTGCAGGGTTTGATACGATTGCGGTAGGGTCTGGATTCTGGCCAGGAAAGGACTTCGGTGAGGCGGTCGGCTGGAACTTCGATGCTGGTAAAATATTCGGCCGGAACATAGCCTGGGAAGCGGGCCTCGATATATCCGAAGGCGTTTTCGGGGTCGGGAATGAAGAGATCCCAGAAGCGACGGTAGTCGGTTTCGGCAATCAAGGCTTCAGCAGTCAGTCGCCTCCTTTCAGCTATTTCTGGATCTCCGGCACTGCGAAGGAAACTGACAGCCTGCCAGGCCAGGTTTTCCTGCCAGTGTCTGCCAACACTGATAAAATGGCTGAAATGCAGATAATCATCGCTGGTGACAGCATCGGCCTGACCCTGCTGAATCTTCTGGTTGAGTTCGCGTGGGTTTTTATTCCGAATTGCTTTGAAAAAACGGTGCCCACTGCACGGAGAGCCCCATCCCAGCAATTTGACCGAATCCCTCAGACGAATGATTACTTCGCCGTAGCGGCTGGTGCCGTCAATCGGGCCTGCTGATGCAAACACACAACCGTAGGCCCCATACAGCATTTCTTCAAGATCGGGCGTGATGGTTTTATTGATCGACAGACCGCGTCTGGTCGCTTCGACTGGCGAAAGCAGGCCTCTCTGGCCAAGAATCAGCCTGAGATTGGCAAAAACGGTTCTCGTTACGACGGGCGGCTGCATTGAAGCGACCTTGGTGAAAAGGCGCTCTTCAAGATCATTCAAAGGCCGCATGAAAAGTGCGGTTTCTTCGAGATTGTGCCGCGAAACCATATCAAGAAATTCCTTTACCTGCCTGGCTGCGGCAGGCTGACGTTGTGAAGGCAGACCCAGGGCTTTTCGACGGCTTGCTTCGAGCGCGGCGGCGACCCGATGCCCGGCAGGTTCCGACAGGGTTGTCTTAAACAGCAGATCATCGCTGTAGTCGAGGGCCATAACTACGCTGGCAGACAAGACAAAAAGTGTCATCAGGCAGATCCGGGCCCAATGAGGCTGTTTTTGCCGCCCGGCATTGTCAGTTGTCTGGAAAGCCTGATTCCGCATCTCTGTTGACCTCCTGCCTGTCTATTTTTCGTTATCAGAACAGAATACTAGATTTCTGCCTGTTGATCAAAAGAATAGAGTTGTCAGAACTGCCAAGTTTTCGTTGACCTGGCGGGGGCAACGGCGCCATAATTTTCTGGCAGATGCGATAAGTGGAGGAAACTCTTTGGCAGATAACTTTGGAGTGGCAGCGGGCGACGGTTCCGGTCAGATAGGTATTACAGTCAACCTGCCAGATCGCAGACAGCCTGATTATGTCAGACAACTGGTTGAGTTCGGGCATTTTCTGGAAAGCAACGTGCGGCCCGGCTGCCGATTCGATCTGGCCTGCTGGCCGAACCGACTCTGGGCTCAGCTCGAAGAGCGCATGACTGCCGGGCTGGATGTGTTAATGAACGCCAGGCAGAACAAGAGCACTGAAGTGCGCATGCTTCAGTGGTATAACTCAGGCATTATGCTCGGATATGCCGGAACCGTGCTTGCTCTGGATCTTTTGCCCCGGCTGCGCTATTACGGCTGGCCTGGCTGTGATGATCTGACGGAGAGGATTGCCGATGCGATAGATGTTCTTCTGATAACCCACAATCATCAGGATCATTGCGATCAACCTTTGATTGAAGCGATGCTGTCGCGAAAGAAGCCCGTGTTCATGCATCCGGCTGTGGCCGAGTCTGCCGGCGTCACCGGGGTTGCCGATGGTGAAATAAATATAATAGGTCAAATGCGGTTTATAGCTCACCATGCCTGTCATGTCTGGCGCGATAAGCCGGAAGATGTGCCGCTTGCCAGTTATGAAATCGAATGCGGCGACAATTTTCGCCTGCTGTTCTGTGGTGATGCCGACTATTCACGGGGGTTTCCTACAGTGAAACACAGCCCTGACGCGCTGTTCATCACCTGGAGAAACCCGGGCCCGGAATATGAAGACGGTCACCCCCGTCAGAAGGCAAAGACCATCGATGCTGTCAGCAAGGTTCTTGATGAACTGACTCCGAAGCGGCTTATTCTCGAACATTACGCTGAACTCGACCATGTTTATCGCGGTTTTTTAGCGAGCTACGAGATGGCGGCCGACCTGATAGCACGACTGAAGACGCCGACAGATATTTATTTCTGGGGTGACGTGGTGTCTCTTTGCCGGTGAACTGTTGCAGATAAAAACCCCCCGGCTGGTGGCCGGGGGTTTTTAAATTCAGGAACTTGTGTTTAGCGGCGCTGGCGGCGGGCTGCAGTGCCGGCTGATTTTGTCCAGACGGCGTAATTGTCACCGCTGGCGGCAATCTTGAACGAGCTGTCGGGTGACCAGTCACGGCTGCCGATTTTCATTGCCACCTTGCCATCGATGATCGCGGCATAGAGGCCGTCTTCGGCTTTGATGATTTCAACTTTGCTGGCGCTGTTCAGTTTGCAGGCTTTGCGGATTGAGACAAGCTTCTGGATCTGGGCATAGAGGTTCCAGTCGAAGACGTGTTCCCAGAAGA
>CAZPCO010000330.1:0-4414 GCA_964585025.1 uncultured bacterium
CTTCTGGCAGAAGGGTTTCAGTTTGGCTATGTCGATGGCGCCGCTCTGATCGGAATGCACCCGCTGATGCGCCAGTTCAACCCTCAGACCAGGCGCTTTGTCGATACGGTTTCGCAGCCACTGTCTTCTGAAAACCCGGCTGAATTTATCGCCCGCCTGCGCGGGCGGCTCGAGGAACAGAATAAATTGCTGGCCCAGCTAGATGCCAACTATGCCGACAAAATCACCGGCACTGGAATGGCGGCCCGCAAAGCATGGTGGGCTTTCTGGAAGCGCCGTGAAAGCCTGAGAATTTACCGTAACCTCATCGAAGAAGCTATCAAGCAGGCATCAATACATGGCAATTTTTATCTGAATATGCCCTCAGACTGGACACTTATGCCAGTTGCCATGGCCATTTCCTCGTCTATTCGTGATGCCTGCGAGTTTTTGCGTACCAGTAACGAGTTGAGTGTAATTTTCGATACTTCGGTGTTTGCCGAAAACAGACCGCTTGATCGGCAGTTGATGATGATACCAAACCTTCACTGGCAAATCTGGGCTGGTGTGAAAACTTCCGCAGATGATCTGCAGCAGGTTGGCTGGACGATGAAAGACTGCATTTCCAGGCAGTTTACGGTTCGTGCCCGTCGACCATTTGTGGCCGGGGCAATGAATCTTAATCAATTGGCTGCCTCGCTTCTCGAGAATATCACCCTGCCATCTTCGCAACTTCCTGATGAATAATATAAGAGAGGGAAAAATGTCTGATAAAAAGCTTCTTTTTCTGGTTTCAGTGCTGATGGTTATATTGGCGGCCGTGGCTTCGGCAGCGGTGCCGCCGATGTATTTCGTCGATTATAAGCTGCTTGTCGCTCTTCACCCAAAAATGGGAAATTATGACATGGTGCTCGAGCGACATCTGCGCTCAGATATCAATTTTGCCGACATGGAACGGCTGAATGCTTTGAATCTTCAGATCGCCAGTCTCAGCACTTCGGCTCATCAGCGGGTCGAAAGGCTGATGCAGGATCTGGATCGTGTTGATCTTGAACTGGCGAAGATTGAAGAACATATGACCGGTCAGATAACCGGGTTTGACAATGACAGGCAGCAGTTCAAAGGCGACAATACCCGCCGTGGGCAAATCGCAAAGGTCGCGCAGTTACAGGCACAGCGCCAGGAAATCGATAACCAGATAATCAAAGTCTGGGATGAAGTGATGAACCCTCTTTATCTGAGCCGGGCGCAGTCGCAGCAGATTGTCGAGTCGGTTCTCAGTGAGATTGATCTGTTGCTTGAAGGCATGTCGAGGCAGCTGGGCGGAGCAGTGATCGTCGACAGTGACTTCCAGGCGATGCAACCCCAGCCTGAGAAAATCACCGCAGCTCCAGCTGTCGGGGCTGATCCACTGAGTATAAGACTCTATCAGTCGCTTCTAAATTCAAATCTGGTCGGAGATGTCCCGGATATCTACAAAAGCAAACCAGAGCTGGCACAATATGCTTCGTCAATGCGGCGCGATATTGAACAGGGTTTCGACCGCAATATCGCGATGCAGATATCAAAAAGTCCGTTGTTTGGCCATACTGCCGGCATCCATGGCCGCCTTGTGCTGGCCGGGGGGCAGAACCATGACCTGACACGGCAGGTGCTTGAAAACGTTTTCAGAAAATACGGCGTCAGGGCTGACATTGCCGGTCGTATTCTTGCCCTGATCAAGTAGTAGCAGGAGGCTGCCATGAAAAAATCTTTATTGTTTCTGTTGTTTCTGGCGATGCCGGTGTTTGTTTTCGGGCAGGCAATCGAGTATCAGCGAAATGGCGAATGCTACCTGCTGATAGGACACAGCGATCCGGTGTTCAGAGGTGTTTACCGTCTCAACAACCCGTCAGGTGAAGCCGATGGCAACCCGGTCAATGTGAAGCTTTTCGATCCGCGTACTTCTTACGGGATTTCGGTGAATCTGGATCGCACCGTCTACACATTTTCCGAAAACAAAGCGCCAACCTTCACTCTTGGCAACTGGAACCTGAAACGTCTTATGAAAAAGCCTGGTGGAGTCGGTCTCTGGGGCGCTCACTGCGACACGCGTGAAAACTATTATGTCAGCACCGAGAATGTTACTTACAATCAGGCCGGCAGACCGATTTATACTACTAAAGGGCCCATGGGGGGAAAGCCGGAGAATCTTTCTGATGATCCAACCAACGTCTCCTGGGATTGGTCGGGAGTTGTCAAACCAACTATCAAAGAATCAGGGCGCTGGTATTTTCAAAAGACCTCGGTATTTTGCGACAATAACTGCATTTATACCAACGGTCTCAGCGATGCCTTCTGGCTCTATTTCGTGCCAGTCGATGCTTTCGGGTATGGTGAAATACCGAACAATTCATGGTGGCAGTCGCAGGATGCCGACCCGCATGGCCGTCCGGGCAACCTGTTTTACTGGGACCGCGTTTATCGCAAATTCACCTATTACAATCTGAATTACTGGAACAAACCCATGGGCATCTGGTCGAAGTCAAACCCAATTTACAGCCAGGATGCCGGTGTTGCCGACAGCATCTACGATGAGATCGTCAAGCGTTCGAGAATTTCAGCCTGTCTGAATTGCGTTTGTGTTAACGGCAGTGGCGACCAGGATTTTTCAGCCAAACCCAAGTTCATTTCGCTGGCCATGTCGCCGTTTGGTCGCATGTATCTGTATTCACGAACACAGAGCAGCAATACAGACGGCGAAGTCAGAATGAACGGCACGCCGGTTCCACCTACCTCGGCAAATATCAGAGGTGACGTGAATGATGTAACTACTCAGTGGGTTGGCGTTTCAGCACGCAGCAAGACAGAAGATTTCATCTATCTGCTTGGCACCAATCTGATCAAGCAATGGCTGCTGAAGTTCAATATCAAACCTGCGACTCTCAACATCAAATCGGTTGCGGTTTCTGACCAGTGGTGGCTTGAGGGCGGCATCGTCTACGCCTATGACGAAGACGAAGGAGCAGCCTATCAATTCATTCGCAACGACAAGGGCGGTAACAACACCTGCAAAAGCACGCCTCAGAAAATTACCATCGGCAAAGGCGTCGATGCGATAAAAGCTGACGGCAACGGCGATCTGTATTTTGCCAGAACGACGATGGATCCAACCTCGGCAAGTGGCCTTGACTGGGATAACTTCTATGATTTCTATTTTTACCAGGTTTATGGCGGCCGCGCCTATGGCTATGTGCTCTACAAGCAGGAAGTGTACAAAACCGTATTCTGTCAGAAACTGGGGGCTTCTACAAGCACTCAGACCGGGCACGTTCACATCGGTAACAACCTCTATCGACGGGCATTCAACGTGCCGGCTTCCGAATACATGAGTACCGTCAAGGGTAACATTCAGTCGAAGGCTGCCATGCCATACTGGACCTGGCAGGGTGGGTATCAGCAGACTTCGGTTGTTTCTGATCCTTCACTGGTGCAGCTTGGAGTTATAAATGTCGCCCGTCCGCCTGAAATGGTAAAACCTAACGGAGAGCTCGGTCTGGTCGATATCGTCGGCGTTGAAGACGTTCAACCCGGTTTCAAGTTTCTTTCAGACGAAGTTAATCAGGGCATGTATACTTTCAGGGTCGAAAACCCGCCATACTGGGAAGGCCGCAACAACATCGCCACTCCCGGGAAGACCAAATGGGAAGGCGACCGGAACAACAATGGCCGCGAAGGCGGTTTTGTCTCTTCGTTGATGAATACCTCTGAAATGAATGATTCGTCGCCGCAGGTTCTCTATACCTGGCGCATTTACAAAATTCAGGATGCCTTCGGAAATCCTCCGGCCGATGGGCCGCAGCTGGTCAAAGAATTTGTCGATTCGACAGGTTCAGGTCTGATGTATTACTTCAGATCAGGCGTCTACCAGATTATGTGTTCAGCAAAATTCAAATACTATGATTACAACACTTTGCCGTTCGGTTCGACGGTTGAGGATATCAACAGCTGCATCAGGCCTTCTGATGGTTTGATGCAGGCAAAAGCCGTGCCTCGCGACCCCGGAATCAATGCCACCAGTTTCCCCGGCCTCAAATTGCCGATTCCGGCCGATTCTGCCGTGACCATTCTCAGGGTCAATCGCCAGTTACCGCCTCCTACCGGCAAAAAGGTCGATATTCAGGTCAAAAAGGGTGCAGCCTGGGAAAACCCGAAGGTATCCGGAGCGATCAAATATCATGTCGTCAATGAAGACATTGAATACGAATGGCGTTTGAAGGCTGATCCAAAAGATCCTGTCGATCAGTATCTTTATGATCTTTACAATCTTCCTAAAATCACCAACAGTAATATGGTGCCAAACACGCTTGGCTGGAAAAAGAACATGGCCGTGCAGTATGAATGGACTTTAAATCTGACATTGCCTGATGGCACAGTTTATCCGGCCCAGGAACTT